>JBILHQ010000094.1:0-21712 GCA_044350415.1 Saprospiraceae bacterium
GAAACCCTCCGCTGGTGCGATGTGGCCAATGTGCTGCGCATCCAGCTCGAACGCCAGGACATTAAATACTTTCCGTCGCTCCGCGAATACCACCAGTATTACGGTGTCACCAAGGCCATGATCGATGAATTAGACAAAAAAATTGTCATCATGCACCCTGGACCGATTAACCGTGGCGTGGAAATCAGCTCCGATGTGGCGGATAGCGAACAAAGTATTATTTTGCAGCAGGTGGAAAATGGGGTAGCGATTCGGATGGCAGTGTTGTATTTGCTGGCAGGGGGGAAATAGGTATGAGGTATTATTGTAGTCGATAAAGGCAATGAAATATAAGATAACATTAGTTTTTCGAAAATTTTCGGATTTCTTTGGCGACATTGCGGGATTATTGCTTCTGATTGGTTATGTTCTAACATGGTTTATTGATATTGCTTTTATGATTATGTTGAAGGGTTTGGGGGTGATCGGCCTCTTTTCCTAAGTTATATAAAAATTAAAAAATAAAATTAATTTAATGTTTTAGACATTTTATTCATGCTGTCAAAGGCCACTGAATAATTACAATATTGTATATTAAAAGCTTGATAACCAACTATTTACAAGAAAAAAGTAAAGCATTTTTATTTTGTATTGTAATAGCAATTATTGGCTATGGCTGTACTAAACATGGCGAAGCCGAAAGAGAATCCCCGCACTGGGACTATGAACATCCTGATTGGCAAGCCTTAGGGTATTCTGAATGCGACGGCCAGATTCAAACGCCTGTCGACATTGTAACCAGCAAAATAATTAAAGCGGATTTGGATTCGGTCATTTTTAATTACGCGCCATTCCAGATGAAAATCGTGGATAGTGGTCATACTGTACAGGTAAATAAAAATGGAAATGCTGTAACTACGATGACCGCTGACGGGGTAGTTTATAATTTCTTACAATTCCATTACTGCGGCCAATGCGCCAATGGCAGCAAGGACAGGGGTCAAAACGACGCCTACCACGCCAAAGGTTAACGGAAAACTCATCAACTCCTTTCCGTTGCTGTCGTGGATACTTATTTTCCGGACGTTGCCTTCTTCGATCAACTCTTTTACTTTGTTGAGCAGGTTTTCTCCGTAAATAGTAAAAGATTCTTTTGTAATATTTTCCATAATTTTCTTTTTATGAATCATAAAGATATGAGTATTCTGTTTCAGGTAAAGTGATTTCGGCTATTGTGCAGGATGACCTGAATTGTTGAAACTTCCCTTAGATTTAAATATTTTTGCCCGACAATCGGGAAGTTTGCTGCTAAGTGTACCAATGGCGTTTGCAGAAGGGGAAAAAGTATGACATACCTCCTGTTTCATACCTCCTACTTCCTACTTCTTTTTTATCTTTGCCTTTCAATTTTTCAAAAAAAATATGGCTGAAAAAATAATATTCTCCATGTCGGGGGTGAGTAAAACTTTCCCTCCTCAAAAACAAGTGCTCAAAAACATCTGGCTGTCCTTTTATTACGGCGCCAAGATTGGGGTATTGGGCTTGAATGGCTCCGGTAAATCCACCTTGCTTAAGATTATTGCTGGTCTGGACCCCAACTACGACGGTAAAATAGAATTTGAAAAAGACTTTAAGATAGGGTTTCTTTCTCAGGAGCCGCTGCTCGACGAAACCAAAACGGTTCGGCAAATCGTTGAAGAGGGGGTACAGCCTATTGTTGATTTACTCCAGGAAAATGAAGATATCGGCATGAAACTCGGTGAAGTTACCGACGATGATGAAATGATGAAACTCATTGACCGTCAGGGGGAAGTGCTGGAACAAATCGAGCATGTGAACGGATGGGAACTCGATCACCGTATCAGCTTGTTTACAGATGCGCTGCGGTGCCCTGATGATGACCGCCCGATCAAAATCTGTTCCGGTGGTGAAAGGCGCCGTGTGGCCATGGCACGGTTGCTACTGAGTCAGCCCGATATTCTGTTGCTCGATGAGCCAACCAACCACCTTGATGCTGAATCGGTGGCCTGGCTCGAACAATACCTCCAGAGTTTTCCGGGAACGGTGATCGCGGTGACGCACGACCGTTATTTCCTCGACAATGTAGCGGGCTGGATTCTCGAACTCGACCGCGGCGAAGGTATTCCGTGGGAAGGGAATTACTCTTCCTGGCTGGAACAGAAGACCAAACGGATGGCCTTAGAGGAAAAATCGGAGGATAAGCGCCGCAAAACCCTCGAACGCGAGCTGGAATGGGTGCGCATGTCGCCCAAAGCCCGCCAAAGCAAAGGTAAGGCGCGTTTGAATTCTTACGACAAACTGATCAATGAAGAGGTGCGTGAAAAAGAAGCCAAATTGGAAATCTGGATTCCTTCCGGCCCACGCCTCGGCGATACGGTGTTCTCTGTCAATGGACTGAAAAAATCTTATGGTGATCGCGTTTTGTATGAAAACCTCACTTTTGATATTCCGAAAAACGCTATTGTGGGGATTATCGGACCGAATGGAGCCGGTAAATCCACCTTGTTCCGGATGTTGACCGGTCAGGAACAACCCGATAGCGGTACAATTACAATCGGCGAATCTGTTAAAATGAGTTATGTGGACCAAAGCCACGCCGGATTATTGCCGGATAAAACGATTTATGAAATTATTTCCGATGGGAATGACCTCATTCAGGTAGGTAATGCCTCTGTGAATGCAAGGGCATACATTGGAAAGTTTAACTTCAATGGATCGGACCAGCAGAAAAAATTAGCCGTTTGCTCGGGTGGAGAGCGCAATCGCGTTCACTTAGCCATGACACTGAAAGAAGGTGGTAATGTGCTCCTCCTCGATGAGCCAACCAACGATATTGATGTCAATACGTTGCGCGCCTTGGAAGATGCGCTCGATGATTTTGCCGGCTGTATTTTAGTGATTAGTCACGACCGTTGGTTTATTGACCGGCTGGCAACCCATATTTTGTCTTTCGAAGACGATGCGGAAGTGGTCTTCTTTGAAGGCAATTTTTCGGATTATGAGGAAGCCAAAAAAGCCCGTTTGGGCGATATTACACCGCATAAACCGCGGGTGAAACATATACTGGGTTAGAGGTTAGTGTAAAGTGGTGAGTGGCTGAGCGTAGGCCTACTAATAAACAGTCAAAAAATTACCAGCCCGTTACCACAGTAGATCGTGGTGCCGGGCTGTTTTTTTTTGTCCCGCACCAAGAGAGATGCACATAATATTATGGCTCGGCAACCATCTCTTCCAAAGCGGCTAGATAGCGCTTTTTCGCATCAGGTGCATAATTGAAATACAAATCGGGTTCTATTAATTCCAATTCCATCAAAAGAAATTTACCTGCTTTTAAAATGCCATCGACCCGCGCATAGAGCAGTTCCCCTCCAAAGGTTTTGATGATATTTTCAGCAGTATTTACCACCGCATCATCGGGAAAATAAGCCTTTTATTGACCACCAAACTGCGATTTTATCCTGAAATCATCGGCGACAGGCTTTTTTAAAACGGCGTGAGAAAATTGGCCCCGAAAAAACTCACCACTCACCACTAACCACTAACTCTCCCCTTCAAATATACCTGCTTCACCACCGGATATCCTCTATCGTCGGTATTTTTGAAAATGACATCGAGTGTTTTAAACACGTCTCCTTTTTCCCCTTTGGAGTTGAACTTGAACAAAATCTCGCCTCCCTGTTGCGGTAGAATAGGGCCTTCTGACCATTCTATTTCCATACAATTACAGGCGCTTACCAATTCAATTTCGAGGGTATCACTGCTGCCATTAGAAAAGGCGAACCGGCCATAGACCGGTTCGCCTTCCTTAATATTTTGAAAATCAATCATTTCGAACTCAAAAGCCACCAGATAATCGGCTGTATTGACCCATGCAGTATCGGCTGTAGGTGTTACAGTGTCAAATTCAATCAGTTCCTGTAAAAAAAAACAGGGTTAACTGATTGTTTACCGCCTGGATTTTGTGCTTTAGACTTTGGATCGCGTTTTTCAATTTTTTCTGTTGTGATCACCGTTGGGCCGGAGAGGATTTTGAATTCTGTACGGCGGTTGAAGCGGTGCTCATCGTCGGTACATTCCACGCCATTAACACAACGGTTGAGGATAAATTTTTCTCCGTAACCTACCGGCACAATACGGTCAGCAGCGATACCCTTGGCAACCACCCAACGTTTGGCGCTGTCGGCGCGGCGCTGGGAGAGTTTTTCGTTGTATTCGTCTTTGCCTTGAGCATCCGTATGGGAAGACAATTCAATCTTCATATCCGGGTACTTTTTCATCAGATCCGTGAGGAATTGCAAATCAGGCTCTGACTCCGCCAAGATTTTATCATCGTTGAAATCATAATAGATTTGATTCAAACGAATCGCTTCGTTGGTGCGAATGGTATCATACTCGATTGGTTTTTTCTCCAACCGAAGGGTTAAAGTCTTGGAAACTTTGGTCGTTTTTTTAATACCAACCGTTGTGAATGAAACTGTATCACCGATATAACCGGGACAAGTAGCAATCACCATATAGGATTTTTCCGGAGCGAGTGTAAAATCGAAATTATTTGCTGCGGCATTCGTCTTTTGATCGACATTCGCCGGTTTTTTATCGGTTACATCCATCACTTGAACAGTACATTCTGCCAGCGCCTGATTTTCTTTTTCGCCTTTGCGTTTACGACGGAAAGTAGTTGCTTCGAGTTCTACTTTTACCCGTTCTATTTCCCAAGCATAAATATCGTCGCAGCAGGTTTTACTTTTCAGGTTGTTCGGACCAGGGCGATTACTTACCAGGAAGCCGCTTTGGCCGTCGCTGCTTTGGGAATAGTACTGGTCGTCGAGGGAAGTATTAACACCCATGCCCATATTCTTTGGTGTGCTCCAAACAGAACCATTCCAGGCTGTTTCGAATACATCCAGTCCTCCAAAAGAAGGTAATCCATTGGAACTGAAGAACAGTTTGCCATCCCGGTAGAATGGAGTTAGCTCATCTTCGGTAGTGTTGAGGGCTTCGATATTTACCGGAATACTGAACAGACCATCCGATTTTTTGGTGGCATAGTATAGATCATAGCCGCCTTTTCCTCCAGGGATATTCGCTACAAAATACAATACTTTTTCCCCGAAAAGTTCGCCTTCGCAGGGATGTTTGGCAATATAATCACCATTAACACCGCTTACTTCAGTAGCGGCGCCCCAGCCGTCGGAACCTTTTTTAGCAAAATAAATTTTGCTGGAGGTAATGCCCATATTTTCCAGTTCTACCCGGGTGAAGTACATTGTTTTGCCGTCAGGTGTGATGCTGACATTGCCCTGATGGAAACCTTCGCGGTTGATTTGCGTACCAAGTGGTGTTGGTTCAGCAAATTCCTTACCAGCCAAAGAGGAGGTATAAATTTTGGAGTACCAGTCGCCTTCTTTGCCATCGAGTGTAATGACTTCTTTTTGTTTGATCGAAGCGAAGTAAAGTTCACCGCCACTATAATTTGGCGAGCCTTCTGTTTGCGGGCTGTTGATTTTTTTTCCACCATTGGCCAGTAACAGATTGTCGGGAGTTTTGGCTTTGCGCGCCAATTCGCAACCGGCAATCTCTCTTTTCGATGCCATTTTCAGTTTTTCATCGGTACCGGAAGCAATATATTGGTTGAACATATCAATTGCTTCCTGGTATTTGCCATTGGCTTTCATGCTCATGGCATACCAGTATTGCAGTTCTGTATACTCGCCTTTGCGATCACGGAGTATTAAGCGGCTGAATCCTTTTTCCGCAGAAGCATAATCACGGACATCGTAATTGAGTTTGGCAATTTTAGCCGCGATTGGTTTTTCTTTCGTGTCGTCGTAAACCTGCTCATATTTTTCCAGAGCGGCGTATGGATTATTGCTGGTTTCTGCTTCCTGAGCAGCTTTCAGCAATGCTTCTGGCGTCGCCCGGTTGATGGGTTGTGCCATCAATAATGCGGGAGAACCAATAACAGCGAGTGTAATATAGAGTAATATATTTTTTTTCATAATTTGTCGAAAGTCAGAATTCGATGGTTGGAATTAGAACCGTGGGCACAGGATTTTAGGTTTCACGGTTGCTTTTTTATAGATCTTAATGATATAGTTGGCTGCGATTTCAAAACCGCCGCGGTACCGGGTATCGTTATTAAGACCTGATGTATTGACATCATAAGCCACACCCACCGTGAGGCTTTTTACTTTGGCTCCTGCGAGCAAATTAATGGCATCGCCCAAACGATAACCCACACCAAAATTAAGGGTGATATCTTTTTCCGGATTGAACAGATAACCTGCGAGTGCCTGGACATCAATTTCATCCTGTTTATTCATCGTTTGAAAAATGAAGGATGGGCTGATGGTGAGCCTATCGTTAGTTTTTATATTGAAAGTGCCATGTAGTATGGAACGACGAGCCTGCCGGAAAGAGGTTGTACTGCCGCCGCCGCCGCCGCCGCCACCTGCGGTTAACAGGGAAAAACGGGCCTGGCCAATATGAAACATCGAAAATCCGAGTTTGAAATCCATTGTTGCATTCAACTTGGAGGAGATGGTAATACCAGCATCCACATCTTTAAAATTGGCTTTAGGCCTTTGATCGCCATCCGGAATAGCTGTATTGTCAGCACTTTGGGTCGCTTGATACTCGCCCGGAACAGTGGAATTGATAAAACCATCTTCAAATTGAAGATTCTCATCATTTATTCGGTAGGTCTCCTGGCCGTAATGGCCACCGATAGCAATAACCGTATTGGATTTTTTGCCCAGTCCTATATGATAAGCTGCGCCTAATTTGTTGGCGCTGTGGGTCAATTTGCCTGCTCCTACATTATCCTGGAACAACATTAAGCCTGCACCCACCCAATCCTTTTTACGGAAGCCGCGGATAAGAGGTGCATCAACCCAGCCGGAAGGTGTTTCGAACTGGTTTTTGCTCAGTACACTGGTCCATTGTGAGCGATAAATTCCCCCAATACGCACTGTGCCCTCAAAACCACCGATATTGGCGGGATTTAGGGTCATCGGTGACATCGTGAATTGGGTAAAGTGAATGTCCTGGGCTGACAAAAAGCCAAAAGCCAGGAGCGAAGTCAGGAGAGATAGTTGTAATTTTTTCAGGTGCATACGCGTAAAATAATAGTAGCCTGTGGTTGAGAATAATTCGGGGGTAAAGTACTGCAAATTTACATTTACAACCGTTATGTTTTTTCAGGTTTTTAAAATTTCTTCCAAAAATACTGGTTTATCTTAAAGTTTCTGCGACTATTTTCTCCAGATCCATATTTTTCATACAATTAAAATGTCCTTTCGGGCATTGGGGGAAACCGATTTTGGAACATGGGCGGCAGGCTAAACCCGTTACTTCGGCACTGGTAAACTTTTCTTTTCCGTCCGGGTAAAAGGGATACATGCCAAATCCGGGAATAGTGTTGCCCCAAACGGCAATGATCCGTTTTTGAAAGGCCGCAGCGATATGCATCAATCCGGTATCATGGGTAATCACTAATTGTGAACGGCGGACTATTTCAGCCGATTCGAAGAGGGAAAGGGAACCACAAAGGTTAAATACCTTTTGGCCACAAGCACTTGTGACGAAATTCCCTGCTTCAGATTCGGATTTTCCTCCCAGGAGGACTACTGGTTTATCAATTTTTTGGCATAATTTGATAATACTTTCAACAGGTAGCCTTTTGGTAAAATGGGTGGCACCCATTACCAAAGCAATAAAAGGAACAGTCTTTAGTGCCGGACAATGCTGTTCTATGTAAGTATCCACTACAGCGGAGGTTTGGCCCGGCAGGTAAAAATCGAGCCCTTTTCCGTCGTAGTTAACGCCGAGGGGCTTTAAAGTGTCCATGTACCGATGGACAATATGGCGGTCGGGGAGCCGATTGATGCCGGTATTGACTACTAGCCATTTTTCTATATTGAGTTTGTCAAAAGAAAAGGCAGGAATGCCAAGTGCAGTTTTGATCCGCCAAGTGCGCAGGTTGTGGTGAAGATCAATGATATAATCGTACCGTACCGTTTTCAATTGCGCCAGTAAACCGCTCATAGAATTGGCGTACCGGGCTTTTTCAGGTATATTTTCTGGGGTTTCGCCAAGGGCAAATACCTTTTGCACATCAGGGTGATGTATTGGAATCGCCGCAAAGCCTGACTTGGTAGCGAAATGAATTTCAGCGTGTTTTTGTGCAACCAGACAGCGAATCACGGGAGAAGTGAGTACGATATCGCCGATGGCACTGAACCGGAGTATCAGTATTTTCATTTTTTCTTAGCGGCATAAGCGGCGGCGGCTTCCCGCACCCATGCACCTTCTTCCCACGCTTTCCGGCGGGTTTCGAGCCGTTGTTTATTGCAAGGGCCATTGCCGTTTACCACACTCCAGAATTCATCCCAGTTAATCGCGCCAAAATCATAATGCCCGCGTTCTTCATTCCATTTCAGATCGGGATCGGGCACCGTCATTCCCAATACTTTTATCTGTTCGGCGATCATATCAACAAATCGCTGGCGCAGTTCGTCATTTGAAATCCGCTTAATCCGCCATTTCATACTTTGGGCGCTGTTGGGCGAGTTGTCGTCGGAAGGACCAAACATCATCACAGACGGCCAGTACCAGCGGTTGATGGCATCCTGTGCCATGTTGCGCTGTGCATCTGATCCCTGGCTGAGTGCCATCAAAAGGTCGAACCCCTGGCGCTGGTGAAAGCTTTCCTCTTTACATACCCGCACCATTGCACGGGCGTAAGGTCCGTAGGAGCAACGGCAAAGCGGAATCTGGTTCATGATGGCAGCGCCATCCACCAGCCAGCCAATGGCACCGATATCGGCCCAGTTGAGGGTGGGATAATTAAATATTGATGAATATTTGGCTTTGCCGGAGTGTAAATCTGCCAACATCTGGTCGCGGCTGACACCTAAAGTCTCTGCCGCAGAATAGAGGTAAAGACCATGCCCTGCCTCATCCTGCACTTTGGCGAGCAGAATTTGTTTGCGTTTCAGCGATGGTGCGCGGGAAATCCAATTGGCTTCCGGCAACATTCCCACTATTTCAGAGTGTGCATGCTGACTGATTTGCCGGATAAGTGTTTTTCGGTAAGAATCTGGCATCCAGTCTTTGGGTTCAATGCGGACTTCCGCCTCTAATTTGGACTGAAAAGCCTCTTCCGGACTAAGGTAATTTGTATCGCTCGCTGTAACCATGATTTAAAAATTTGCGTGGCAAAGGTAAGGAACGATGTTGAAATAACGGTACAACATCGTTGCTAATACATTCAGGTTCTGATGCGCGACATTTCAATTTCCGTTTGAAAGTACCCATTACTTTTAGAGGAAGTAAATCCTTTCATGACTGCGCCGCTGGCATCCATTTGCATTTGGTAATAACCTGGAGATAATAATCCGTAAGGATCTTCTTCTCCAGTGGTATTTAAAATCAGAACTCCGGTTTTTTCATTCCAGGTCCCCCTTAAAAATTCTTTTGGATAAGTGTCTGCCATTTTACCTGTGCCATTATCGAAGTATTGTAAGCTCCAGGTAATCGTGCCGGTCATAGCACCGTCTTTACCTGGCTCAAGATAAACATTGAAAGGCGTTGGTCCCCCCCAGTTACCTTCCCAATAGCCATGTGCAGATGGGAATTGTGATGGAGCGGCAGATGGAACATGAAACAAGCTCAAAAGAATGGTTAAGACAATAAATGTGCTAAATTTGTTCATTATAACTTTGGTTTAGACATTTTTTCGTTTGGCAAGTAATCCTCAAAACAAAAGGCTTTTTTTCACAGAAATGTTGTTATTTGCGCCAAATTTAAAGACTATGCTGCGTATCACCACACTTTTCATTTGCCTGATTGCTTTTTCAGCAGTTTTTGGACAAAAAAATAAAAAAACAGCACCTCCTGTGCCCGAAACGGCTCCATCTCCAATGATGAAACCCGAAGAAACGGGCGTAATCTGGCGAAATATTGGCCCGTTCAGAGGAGGGCGCTCTGCTGCGGTGACTGGTGTGGCGGGTAAGCCCAACTTGTTTTATTTTGGCGGAACAGGTGGTGGTGTGTGGCGCACACAGGATGGCGGTCGTACGTGGGAATGTATCAGCGATGGTTTTTTCGGTGGCAGCATTGGTGCCATAGAAGTGGCTCCTTCTGATAATAATGTCATCTATATTGGTGGCGGAGAAGAGACAGTGCGGGGCAATGTGAGCGCTGGTTCCGGCATGTGGAAAACCACTGATGCAGGTCGGACCTGGAAGTCTGTCGGCCTGAAGAACAGCCGGCATATTCCGCGTTTACGGGTGCATCCTGCTAATCCCGATTTGGTATATGCTGCCGTTTTAGGTGATTTGTTTAAAGATTCTCCTGACAGGGGTGTTTACCGGTCGAAAGACGGTGGAACGACCTGGGAGAAGGTGCTGTTTGTGAATGAATCTGTTGGCGCGGTCGATATTGCTATGGATCCCACTAATCCCCGTATCCTTTTTGCTTCCACCTGGCGGATTCGGCGTACGCCTTACGATTTGTCATCAGGAGGACAGGGTTCGGGACTTTGGAAAAGTACCGATGGCGGCGATACCTGGACTGATTTAACCAGCAATGAGGGATTGCCCAAAGATACTTTAGGGATTATTGGAGTCACCGTAAGTGGTGTCAATTCTGATCGGATTTTCGCCATCATAGAAAGTAATACCGGAGGTGTTTTCCGTTCTGACGATGGTGGTGCCACCTGGAAAAAAGTGAATGACGACCGGAATTTGCGGCAACGCGCCTGGTACTATTCGCGTATTTATGCTGATACCCGTGATGAGGATATTGTATATGTGATGAATGTTTCTTACCATAAATCAAAGGATGGTGGCCGGACATTCTCCGGAAAATATGCACCGCATGGCGATCACCATGATCTTTGGGTGGCACCTGATGATCCTAAACGGATGATTATTGCCGATGATGGTGGCGCACAAGTCACTTACGATGGCGGCGAGACCTGGACTACTTACCATAACCAACCAACTGCCCAGTTTTACAGAGTAACGACCGATAACGCATTCCCGTTCCGCATTTACGGAGCACAACAGGATAACAGTTCTGTAAGGATTGAACACCGGACTTCCGGAGGCAGTATCACCGATAAAGATTATGAATCTACTGCAGGTGGAGAAAGTGCGCATATTGCAGTCGATCCGCTAAATCCGGATATTGTATACGGTGGTGAATACCACGGGTTTTTGAATCGGGTAGATCACGTGCGTAAAACTTCCAGAGCCATCAATGTGTGGCCGGAAGATAATATGGGCCATGGCGCGGAAGATGCCAAATACCGTTTTCAATGGAATTACCCCATTTTCTTCAGTCCGCACGATCCCAAAAAGTTGTACGCCTGTTCCAATCAAATGCATACTACCACCGATGAAGGACAGCATTGGACCACCATTTCTCCCGATCTCACCACCAATGATAAATCCCGCCAAAAATCCTCGGGTGGACCAATTACCCAGGATAATACCAGCGTAGAGTATTATTGCACCATTTTTGCCGCTGCCGAAAGTCCCCGTGTGCGTGATCTGATCTGGACCGGCAGCGACGATGGTCTGGTACAAATAACCCGCGATGGCGGTAAAAACTGGAAAAATGTGACGCCGCCTGCTCTTCCTAAATGGACACAAATCAACAGTGTCGAACCGGACCCATTTAATGACGGCGGCTGTTATTTTGCCGCAACAGCTTACAAATCAGGCGATTATAAGCCTTATTTGTTTTATACTTCCGATTTTGGGGCGACCTGGACACAGATCACCAAAGGAATTGGCGAGGAAGATTTTACTCGCGTAGTTCGGTCTGATCCCCACAGAAAAGGGTTATTATACGCCGGTACAGAAAACGGAGCTTATATCAGTATGGACAATGGTGCCAACTGGCAGCACTTTCAACTGAATTTGCCGATCGTGCCTGTAACTGATTTGGTTATCAAAGAAAACATGCTGATCGCTGCCACACAGGGGCGTTCTTTCTGGATGATCGACGACCTGTCGGCTATTCAGCAATGGGCTGTCGATGCATCAAAACCTGCGCTGCGGTTATTTCAGCCCGGCGATGCTTACCGGATGAAAGGATACGCCGCCCAAAATAGTAAAACCGCCGGAGAAAACCATCCAAATGGTGTGTTAGTGCATTTTTGGCTCAAAGAACTGCCAGGTGAGAAAGATACCATTTCATTGACTTTCTATGATGATCAGGGCCTTGTTATCCGCAGGTATCTTAATAAGGCAAAAGAAGCCAATGAAAAATTAGC
The DNA here is from genome assembly GCA_044350415.1 of Saprospiraceae bacterium. GTDB lineage: Bacteria > Bacteroidota > Bacteroidia > Chitinophagales > Saprospiraceae > M3007. The sequence goes on from JBILHQ010000094.1 coordinate 12,287, forward strand.
GATAAAAAAAGGTGGCAATCGTTTTGTGTGGGATATGCACTATGCGCCTGCCGAAAAATTTGACGGCATGATCTTGTGGAGTTATGATCTGGAAGGACCGCGTGTGGTGCCGGGCACCTATAAAGTAAGCCTCGAAATGAATAAGGAAAAGCAGGAAGCAACCTTCCAGGTGCTGGCCGATAAGCGGTCACAAGCTACCGCCGCCGATTTTAAGGCACAACTTGATTTTGTACAATCGGTCGGGGGTAAACTAACCGCTGCGCACAAAGCCATTAAAGATATTCGCAAATACCGGGGACAAATCACGAGCCTGAAAGAAAATATTGGGAAAGAAGCCCGGTTTAAACCGCTGGCAGATCTGATTGCCCAGACGGATTCCATCATGACTAATGTGGAAAAAGCGATTTACCAAACCCAAAATCGCTCTTCACAGGATCCGTTGAATTTCCCGGTTCGGCTGAACGATAAATTGGCCAACCTGATGGGACTCAACGTCGGTGATGATTTTCCGCCCACCAGTCAGTCGCTGGAAGTTCGCGGAACACTATTTCGCCAGACAGATGCCGAATTAGCCAAGTGGGAGCAGGTGAAATCGGTGAATATTCCGGGTATTAATAAGATGGTGCGGGAATTGGGCGTGGATGTGGTGAAATAGGTTAGGAGCGGTGTCAATAATAATGTATCACTTTTAGCTGATTCCTTTTTGCTCAAAGGGCCGATCTTTTTGCGTAGTGCATGTCTGAGCAAAAAGGAATCTACCCCAAAGTAACAAGTCATTATTGACAAGTTCCTAATTCAAAAAGAAGTAAGTCACCCTGAAGGCGTGGGAAACAACCGGATAAACCCATTCTTAAGGCGCAGTTGTCATTTCGGGGCCGCAGGCTGAGGGATCTGAACATGGCGGCTGTATAGTTGCAAATATTTTGAACAAATATCAATCTTTATTTGATATTTGCGACATAAAAAATAATTATGATGGCCTGTTTTAAATGTCAATTAAATATCTTCTGGATGCTCCTGTTACTGTCTGGATTGCTCCCCGCTCAAACGACAGAAACATCCGACCAAAAATATGCCCGTATGGCATGGTGGAAAGACGCCCGTTTCGGCCTGTTCATTCACTGGGGGGCGTATGCTGTCCCGGCAGGTGACTACAAGGGACAAAATAACTACGGCGAGTGGATCATGTATGAGGCTAAAATCCCCAAACCGGAATATGAACAAATGGCAGCCCAACTCAACCCGGTGCAATTTAATGCCGAAGCCTGGGTGCAAATGGCCAAAGATGCCGGTATGAAATATATCGTCATCACCTCCAAGCACCACGATGGATTTTCCATGTTTCATTCGCGGGTAAGTGATTATGATATTGGCGATAGAACGCCATTTCAACGCGATCCACTGAAAGAATTGGCCGATGCCTGTCGCAACAATGGTCTTAAACTCTGCTTATATCATTCTATTATGGATTGGCACCATCCCGATGCCAAAGGTGCCGACTTTCCGAAATATAGGGATAATTACCTCAAACCGCAACTCCGCGAACTCCTCACCAATTATGGCGATATCGGGGTACTCTGGTTCGACGGTGAATGGATCGACGAATGGACGGAAGAACAGGGGCAGGATTTATATCGCTATGTGCGGTCACTCCAGCCCGGTATTATCGTGAACAATCGGGTAGGGAAGGGGAGGGACAGTATGCAGGGGATGAATAAATCGGAGGATGCAGCAGGTGATTTTGGTACACCAGAACAAGAAATTCTGGGTGAAAAATCGACCTTAGACTGGGAGAGTTGTATGACCATGAATGATCATTGGGGATACAATAATAGCGATAAAAATTTTAAATCTTCAGCTGATCTGATCTGGAATATCGCTGATATCACGGCCAAAGGCGGCAATTACCTGCTGAATGTAGGCCCAACCCAGGAAGGTACTTTTCCGCAGGAAAGTATCGATCGCTTAAAGGATATCGGCCAATGGACCAAACGCAATGCGGAAGCCATTTATGGAACTACTGTTTGGGAGGAATGGAAGGAGGGCGAAGATATCCGGTATGCGCAGGGGAAAGACGGTGCAATCTATGCTTTTGTAAGGAATATAGGTGGTAATCAATTGGTTTTGAAAAGAATAAACCCGAAATCGGCATCGGATATTTATATGCTGGGCGATAACAGGCCATTGGAGTGGAAGGCTGATGAGAATGGTGTGTCAGTGCGCTTTCCTGAAAAGTGGAATGTGGCTGAACAGCCGGTTTGGGTGTTGAAAATAAAAGGAGAAAAAGCAGCAACAGCGGAAATGCCGGTGATCAGCATCGGTAATTTACAAGTCCAAAAAACAGAAGCCTTTACAGGTGAAATGTGGGTGAAATTAACTACGGCTCCGGGTGCTCAAATTTTCTACACTACCGATGGTTCTGCGCCAACAACAAAATCTGTTTGGTATAAGAAGCCCATTCGGGTGAACCATTCGATGACATTGAAAGCCATTGCCAAAAGTGTGGACAAGCGGAGCAGCGAAACGGCGATGGTGCAATTGGTTAAAGCCAAATATGGGGTACAAATCGGCCAGGCTTCTGCTTCTAAATATGCCTCAGTGGGCTCCCTGAGTTTATGCGATGGCAAGCGGGGAACCACCAATTTTTCTGACGGAAAATGGTTGGGATTTGAAGGCGTCGACCTGGATGTAACGCTTGATTTGGGGAAAATAACATCCATCAAAGGGGTGGGTATGTCCTGTCTCAGGGTTATCCCTTCCTGGATATTTTTGCCTGTTGGTGTTCAAATATCCAGTTCGACTGATGGGAAGACTTTTACAACCGTTCATAACAACGCAACCACCCCAACAGCCACCGACAAAGATCCAAATACCATGGAAACCTTTCATTTTCCGGCTGCGGTATCCTGCAGATATGTGCGTATTGTGGCGAAAAACCAAGGGATATGCCCGTCCTGGCATCCTGGTTCCGGTGCAAAGGCCTGGTTGTTTGTGGATGAAGTTTGGGTGGATTAAAGGTAATTGTTGCGGTGGGAGCGTCCAAGGTCCCACCGCAACAATCACCTTTAAATCCCCATCCACCACACTTTTACTTCTTTGGCATCACTTCCACCCATGGCCGCCACCTGCTTTTGCCAGTTTTCCTGGTTGTATTCCGATTCTGAGGCGGGGTAAGTGAAGCGGTTAAACGTTAATGGTGCGCCTTCCCGGGGCGTTTTTCCTGTCCGACGGGCCAGTGCATAAGCTTCCCAGGGTTGACGAAACAAATCGATCCAGCATTGGGTGTAAATTAAATCCAGTTTAAAGCCGTTTCCTGCAAAACTGACGGCTGGATGGTAAATATACTGGTAAATTGCTCCGTCTGTGGGTGCAGTTGGTTTGTTTTCTGTCCATCTTGCAGTAGTCGCAACGACGGAGTACCAGAATTTGACGCTCGCTTTAATGCCTTCGGCATACTCAGCATCTGCACTGAAATCGTTCTGGGCAATGCCAATACCTCGTTTATACGCTTCCGCCTTGAGGAAATGCACTTCCGCTGCCGACATCAAAATTTCAGGCACATCAAATTCATCGCGGATTAAATAGTAATTGAAAGGTGAAAATTTGCAGGATGCGCCTTTCACTGCAAAATTGAAATCCCTGCCGCCGTTGTAAGGGATTCCGCCTTCCAATGGAGGGTTGGTGCCCGGATTGTTTGGGAAAGCAGCCCACTCATTCAAGTTATTGGGTTCAAAAAACACATAGGCACGTGGGTCAATGATACCACTGCCATCCAAAGAATCGTGTACAGCCATTTGGTGCCACATCGTGGTGCCCATCCGAAGGCCTTTGTGCTCCCGGAATGACCAATGGTGCCCTTCAAATATAATTCCCATTTGCCGTGGCCAAAGGCAAACTTCCTGCCCGCTTTTTACCACGGGCAGGTTGTTTTTGATAATATCGCCAATAATTTCCCCTGCTGCCACCTGGTCTTTTTCAACCATTCGCATGGCATAGCGCAGCCGCATCGAATTGGCCCAGCGCCGCCAGCGGGTAAGGTCACTTTTGAACAGGGTTTCGAACTGCCCAAAACTGTAGTACGGTTTCCCACCCGGGGTGGTGGCTTCCAGATGAATGTGATTCACTGCCCAGGCTAAATCCGCCAGTACCGATTTGTAAATATCTTCCTGCTTGTCGTATTTTGGACGCAGATACTTAGTGTCCTGCCCTCCGCGCCCAGCATCGAAATAAGGCATATCGCCGAATAAATCACTGACTTTGAAGGTTTTATAGGCTTGTACAATTTTGAGTATTGCCCGCACATTATCTAATTCTTCCGGTGTGCCGGCATATTGATCATATCGCTCCTCCAATGCCCGGATATTGCGCAGGGTGGTGTAATAATTGTCCCACACTTCGTCTATACCGATGCGTGTGTTGGGCCATGCCCGGGAAATGAGTGCCCCTTGTTGTGTAAGGTCATACACGGTTTCATTGTCCATGTAAAACTGCTCATTCCAACCCAGCGGCAAGGAGGCCAATACACCGTTGAACAGGGCTTCCATGCTGGTTTCTGTTGGATTGAACGGGTTTTTATTCACTTCTTCAAAATCCTTTCTGCAGGAAACTGCTAAAAAAAGACAAAGGACAAGAGCGATATTTTTGTATTTCATAAATTTAATTTACGATTTGATCAGGGTGCTGGAGGCAGTACCTTTTTCTGTTCTGACAACGATAAAGTACATGCCAGTTGGCTGGTTTTCCAGGTGGACCGGATGACTTCCTGATGCATCCTGGGTTGTGTGAAAACCTGATACCCTTTGCCCTACAGCATTATAAACAGCCACATCTGCCCACGTGATTTTTTCATCTTTCAATACGAGGTTGAAAAGCCCGGAGGAGGAAGGATTGGGGGTTACAGAAAACACCGAAGATGGGTCAAACTGGATGCCATCAGTTCCTGTTACCACTGCACCGTCTACAGGACCATCGGCAAAAGTAATCAGGTTACAAGCTACCACCAGGAATGGATTGAAGCCATCATTGCAATCCGGGCAGGTTACGCCGGTTTGACAAGCCGGGTTGTTGGGGTGACAATAATCTTTGTAATTCTCATCGAATTTGTACCCCAGGTCCACCTGTTGACCGGCGATATAAGGAGTCATATCGTAGTTGAACCAAGGGGCAATGCTTCCGGGGCACCAGCCTGCGCGGGCATAGTACCACGTACCTGCCTGAGGAGAACAACCGTCGGGATTAGGATTGCAATTTTGCCAGTTGTGCTGGGTGAACGTTTCTGTCCCATTTACCCAAATATGGTGGGTGTCATCGTGGAATTCAGCCGCATTATCGGTATTGTTGTCGCCCCAACCATGTCCTGCGGAGATGAGTTTCAAGGTGGATGCCACAGCATTGGAAGGATATGTTATCTCCACGGGTTCTACCGGCTGCAAATTAGAAAGGTCCCCGAATGGGTAGCTTTTTTGCCATAAAACAGTGATATTGCTGTATTTATGCGCGGGATTGCCCACATGATAGCGGAAAGTCAGGTTGAATAAATACCCGTTATCCAACGTGCCGTTGTTGAGTCGAAACGCAATTTTCCCCTGTAAAAGGCTCATATAATCGGTCACATTGAGTTCATGCGAACAAGGCGTGCCGTACGGTGTGATATACCTGATGATTTCCACCCAGTGACCATCATGGGTTTTAGCGTCAATACTGGCGATACGGTCCCATTCGCCACAACCACCAACCGGACATTTGACTTCAACCACTGCGGTGATATTGTCAAAAGCACCTAAAAAAGAAGGCAGTTCGGCCTCTACGGTTGCTGTATTATCCGTAGAATTGAGCCATATATTGGTTGCCGCAACCGCTTCCTGATCGGTGGTACTTTGCACGACATTAAAATTAACGGTTTTAATGGCATTCGCACCGTAATTGTTGGCTGCGATTATTTTCATCACGTGTGTGCCGTAAGTGGTGGGTGCCCACCAGCCGGTAAAATGCTGATTGGCATGATTCACTGTAGTCACCGCTTGTCCGTCGAGTTCAAACTTGACATTTTGAACCGCAAATAATTCGGGGTAATCTATTTTGACAATAGCTGCTAATTGAATGGGTGAAAGTGAAGGAACAAATACATCGCCCGGCAGCGGACTGCGGGTATCAATTTCCGGTACAAATGTTTGTGGATCAAGCACCTGGAAGGTCACGACCAGTTCATCTGCGGGGTCGAAGGTGGCGTTGCCGGGTTGGGTTGCCTTAACACTTACTGGTCCGGCGACACCTATGAGCGTCACGGTGTTTCCATTGAGCGTGGCTGGTCCCGAGATGATTTCATAAGCAACAGGAAGACCCGAAGTGGCTTCTGCTGCCAGTTGAAAAGGCTGATCTGTAGTCAATTTATTGGGAATGGCCGGGAAAGTGATCGCCTGAAAGCCCTGATCGAGTGTGCCGCCAAAATTGGAAACAGGGCCGTTCAATGCGAAGTTAGTAAGTTCGGCATCTAAAGATCCATTGCCCAGTTCATTTTTCAAATAGGCAATAGAGGTGTTGTCTCCACCGGGAACGCCCTGGTTCATTTTAAAATAAGTCACCAGATCGGTTTCAGAACCGGTGAGTTCATTGGCCATCATATCCTGCACTTCTGCCTGGGAAAGGCCCTTTTTCCAAAGGGTCACTTCGTCCATACGGCCGCCATACACAAAATTAAAACCAGCGAGAATACTCTTTCCAAGTGAAAAAGAAGTGGTGGTACTGGTGATTTTTCCAGCCGCCGTTTTGCTCCCCAGCAAAACGCCGTTGAGATAAAGTTGCACTTTGGTGCCGGTGTAAACCCAGGCAAAATGTTGCCAGGTCTCCAATTGAATGGTGTAAGTGGGGGCTACAAATTCATACAATGTACCCGCAGCATTAGCAAAACGACATTCGATTTTTCCATTGTCTAATTGGATCATATAAAAACCTGCATTCGTGCCGCGAATACCCATCATGCCTTGTCCGTAAGCGTATTGATCGGTATAAAACCAACCGGTCATAGAAAAGGCTGGTGCATTGGCGATCAGCGCAGAGGCATCCTGCAATTCCACAAAGTCGTCGACCCGGTCAAAATGAAGGTATTGATCAGATTGAGCCTGTGCTGTGGTGAGCGTTAAAAAGGCAAAAATTAGTTGGTAAAAATATTTCATAATTAAAGATTTAAGTTACAAATTTTGTGCTTCTCCGTGCAAGATCACCCTACGTCTCCGTGTATCTCCGTGCCTTTTTCTCCGTGCAAGATCACCCTACGCCTCCCTGAAAAAATTAAAACCCAGCACTCAAAGTCATCCCGAAACTACGCATCCCCGGCAAAGCCCCGAATTCAATACCTTGCGCATTGCCGCTGCCATTGACCCCTTCCGGGTTAATATGGTCGGGCAGCGTGCTGTACAAATAAGCGAGATCGCGGCCCACTAATGAAAGTTCTAGATTTTGGAAAATTTTATTGTTTTTTAGCCGGGGGAAACGATACGATACAGACACTTCCCGCAATTTTATCCAGGTATTTTCAAAAACAGATGGCGTGGTCAATACTGGTCCCCACCCACCCGCATTCAGGTATTTGTAATAATAATGAACCACCTTATCATTGGGCGAGCCATCGGCATATACGCCCGGCAGAATCACACCGATATTTGCCACAGAACCGTCAGGCCGGGTATAGGGCAATCCGCCGCCTTTCCGTTCAATGATTGTCTCCGGGCTTTGGCCACTTTGTATAGCAGTGGCGTAGGAGCCGGAGTACATATCGCCGCCTATTTTAGCATCTACTAATATTTCGGCGCTGAAATTTTTCCAGGTAAACACATTGCGAATACCGCCGGTAAATTTCGGTGTGGAGTTGGCGTACCGCAGGAATTTGCCGTTTTCGTCGTACATTTTTAAGGGCACCCGCACTTTTGATACCTGATACCTGGTCCCGTCTTCGCTTACAATGGGCAAACCCGAAGTTTCATCCCGGACATAATCGAAACCAATCAGGATGCCATAAGGCTGGTTCGATTTAACGGCCACTGCTGTTCCATTTGCGCTCCAAATTCCTGCCAGTTCCAGCAACTCTGCCCCGTCGGATAGTTTTTCCAATTGGTTTTGATTGCGTGCAGCGTTGAATTTGGTATTCCACGAAAATGTTCGGGTATCTATCCAGCGCATACCGATAATCGCTTCCATTCCCCGGTTGCTGATGGCCCCAGTATTGATCCGAACGGTTGGATATCCGGAAGAAGTGGGTAATGGCGAATTGAGTAATTGATTGTAACTGTAAAGGTAATACCAGGTAAAATCTACCTGTAAACGGTCGCGAAAAGCACCCAGGTTCACTCCGGCCTCAAATCCTTTGCTTCTTGCAGGCTGTAAATCTAGCGGTCGCACGATGCCTTCGGTGGATGAGGTGGGCTGACCAGCAAAACTGCCGGTGGAGTAGACCCGTTGCAATTGATAAGGATCATCGTCGGTGGCGGTTTGCGAATAGGCAATCCTTAATTTGGCAAAATTCAATTTGGTATTTTGCCAGCCCCAAAGTTCAGAAGGAACAAAACTGAGGTTGCCGCCCGGAAACAAGTAGGAACCAGTGGCCTCCGGCAATGTACTCGACCAGTCATTCCGGAGCGAAAATTGCCCAAAAAGCCAATCTTTATAATTCAAATCGATAAATCCATACATTGAATTCAAGCGCTTTTCATACCTGCTTTCACCAGTGGTGGTTGGATAGCCCACATAATTATTAAAAGTGTATAAAAACGGGTCTCGCCACTGGCTGTAATTGCTGCCGGAAATTCCATACGACCTGTTTTGAAATTGCGTGCCACCGATATTGACTGATGCTTCGATGCCCGGAATGATATTTTTGCGGTGGGCCGTCAGCAAAAATTCGTTGTTAATGGTATTGGCTTTGTTCAAACTGTGGCTGTAGGCTCCACCTTGGGTGCCTGTGATGTCAGTGGGTCTATTTTTACTTTCAAAATCATCAAAAGTATTATCGGTGCCGGTACGCCCCATTAAAGTCAGCCAGGGAGCGATATCGTAAAATACCCCGATGGAACCAATGATTTTATTGCGTTTCAATTGGGAGTTCTGGTTGTACACCGACCAGTACACATCAATATTTCCCCAGGCAAACGGATTCGGGCCAAAATCATGTTTGGTACCATCCGAATTTTCATAATTCAGGTTTTCGCCCTGATAACTCCGCGGATATCCATACACCATAATTTTCCCGAAGGAATTATTGTCGCTGCCCAATAGGGGAGAGTTTAAGCGATTGAACTGTATATAGGTGATGCCGATTTCGGCCCTTACTTTTTTGGAGACATTCAGTTTGGAGCCCACAAAAGCAGTCGTTTGGTCGTAATTGCTGTTTAAAGCGACCGATTTGTGGTCTTCGCGGGTAAAAGAAGCGCGTAC
>JBILHQ010000095.1:0-21692 GCA_044350415.1 Saprospiraceae bacterium
AGCAAAAAGTAGAATCGCTTGCTGCCGCAGTGGGGTTTTCATCTTATAATACTTTTATTATAGCATTTAAAAATATTACGGGAGTTACGACGCTGGAATATTCGAGGAGATTTTAGACGGTGATTAAAGTGATTTTCCATACTACTGGACATTTTTGAAAAACGGCGGGGAAAGCACGATTTTTGTGTTGACTTAAGACGCAATAATCTATGCTCCTCCCACACTTACCGGGAAGTTAAAATTTCTTTTCCTAAAATCTTGTCTCGTCATCCCTTACTTTTCCAAAAATATATACATTTGGGCCGCCTTGTTAGAAAAATAAGATTATGCAGCCAACAGATATATCGAATCCCGAGTACTTCCATAAAGTGGTAGATTGCCAGTATGCATGCCCCGCTCATACGCCTGTGCCGGAGTATATCCGCCTGATCGCTGAAGGCCGGTATACGGAGGCATATATGATCAATTGGGAATCCAATGTATTCCCTGGTGTCCTTGGACGCACTTGTGACCGGCCTTGCGAGCCGGCGTGCCGGCGCGGCCGCGTGGAAGAAGCGCCAGTCGCTATCTGCCGGCTTAAGCGCACCGCGGCTGACTATAAAGGAGAGGTGCAGCATCTTTTCCCTGAAATAGCGCCACCCAATGGCAAAAAAGTAGCCCTGATAGGTGCTGGTCCGGCATCGCTCACGGTGGCCCGCGACCTTGCGCCATTAGGATACGAAATCCATTTATACGACAACCTGAGTAAAGGGGGGGGCATGATGCGTAGTCAGATTCCTTCGTTTCGTTTACCCGAATCAGTGCTTGATGAAGAAGTGGGTTATATCCTCAATATGGGCGTGCATACGCATTTCAATACCTATATCTCCAGTATGCGCGACCTGCTGGATAAAAATTATGATGCGGTGTTTGTAGGTACCGGCGCTCCTCGCGGGCGCGACTTGCCCGATCTGCCCGGCCGACAGGAAGGTGCTGCTAATATTTTTATCGGTATTGAATGGCTGGCGAGTGTGGCATTTGAACATACTGAAAAAATCGGCAGAAAAGTGATCGTACTGGGCGGCGGTAATACCGCTATGGACTGTTGCCGTACCTCCCGCCGCCTCGGTGGCAATGAGGTAAAAGTATTGGTGCGCAGCCCACTTTCCGATATGAAAGCCTCTCCCTGGGAAATCGAAGACGCTAAACGCGAAGATATTCCGATCATGAACAACCACGTGCCGCTCTCTTTCGAGGTGAAAGATGGCCGGTTGGTGGGTATGATGTTCCAGAAAGTAGAACCCAAATACGATGAAAAAGGGAAACGCAGCCTGGTACCTACCGGTGAAGCACCGGTATTTATTGAAGCCGATGATGTGATTATCGCAGTAGGCCAGGAGAATAGTTTTCCCTGGATTGAGCGTGATCTTGGTATCGAATTTGACAAATGGGAAGTACCTGTTGTGGATAAAAAAACATACGCGGCTACCCGCCCGGGTTTGTTTTTTGGCGGTGACGCTGCTTTTGGGCCCAAAAATGTCATCACAGCAGTGGCACATGGTCACCAGGCCGCGATTTCGATGAACTTATATTGCCAGCAAAAAGCACTGACAGAACGCCCGGCTCCTTTCACCAATCTGGTATCCCAAAAAATGGGTATCCACGAATGGATGTACGACAGTGGCGTAGCAGCCGACCTTCGGTATGCGGTGCCGCATGAAGAAACGAAACTGGCGCTGTCCAACCGGAAAGTAGAGGTGGAACTGGGTTATGACGAAAAATTGGCCTTTAAAGAAGCCGAACGCTGCCTGAATTGCGATATTCAAACGGTGTTTAACACCGACCGCTGTATTGAATGTGATGCCTGCATGGATGTTTGTCCGACGTCTTGTATCACTTTTACCGACAATGGCGCAGAGGATGATTTGCGCAAACGGTTACTCGCCCCATCCACCGACCTGACTCAAGATTTGTATGTGTCAAGCACTTTAAAAACAGGTCGGGTGATGATCAAAGATGAAGATGTTTGCCTGCACTGCGGATTGTGTGCCGAACGGTGCCCGACAGCGGCTTGGGATATGCAAAAATACCTGTACAATGAAAGTAAGGCCTGCGGGAAGGTTTATTTGTAGGTAGGAGGTATTAGGTAGGAAGTATTAGGCGATTTGACATTTTTTTGATGAGATATGCAATTTGAAAAAACGGCAGTGTGGATACGATGGATGGGTGTAATCCTCTGTACATTGGCGGTTCTGGGGTTCACGGGGGTGATGGCAGAGAATGTTTTTCCATATTTCCGTTTTGAATACGCGGTGGGTTTTCTGGGGACCAAAACAGATGTGGTATTGCACAAAGTGCCATTTCAATGGGCTTTTTACACCCATATATCGAGTAGTTTGGTGGTGCTTTTGTTAGGTCCGTGGCAGTTTTTCCCGGGTATTCTCCGGCGGTTTCCGCGATTCCACAGGGTAAGCGGTTATTTGTACGTGGGATTGATTCTGGGCGTAGCGGCCCCTTCCGGGTGGATTTTGGGGTGGTATGCGAATGGTGGATTGCCGGCGAAAGTGGGTTTTGTGTTACAAAGTACGGTTTGGTGGGTAGTTACTTTTTTGGCTTTACTGGAAATTAAGCAACAACGATACCTCCGCCATACCCAAATGATGATCCGGAGTTTTGCGGTGACATTAGCAGCGATGAGTTTGCGGACCGAAAGTTATGCGATGTATTACTTTTTAGGCACCAAACCGATCGAAACGTATGTTACAGTAACCTGGTTCTCGTGGGTAGGAAATTTGCTGATTGCGGAGGTGCTTATTTATGCTGGATTAGCGGGACGATTAATTAAAAAATAACACCATCTGACATGAAAAAAATAACATATATTTTATCCTTAACAGCGGTTGTTGTCGCTTGGTGGCAATGCCAGTCGAACAAACAACAAACTGCCATTGCCTCAACAGATATTGTGGCAATAGCTCGCCAAACCCACAAAGAAGCGGCCGATACCCTTCGTGCTGACACGAACGCTGCGCTTGTACCAGTCATCTTGAAATTAGTGGAACACAATGCCGCCAAAGCCTTGCTCGATACGATGAATCTGGCACCTATGTTTGCTAATACATGGCCCGACAATGGCTTTTACGGTGCCGATCATTACCGCATCGAGTTTATCATCACCTCAATGGAAAGGACCATCAATGATCCATTTGTATACGCTGTAAAAGGGAAAAACAAGTTCAAAAAAACCATCTCCGAATTCGAAGGCTCTATTGAAATCAAAGACATGATGGAATTTAAAGACACGAACTTAGATACGGCGGAAATCAACAGTATGAGTATCCTGAAAACGTATTCGTTGGCAGGTGAATTTAATTTTGGGGAGGATACGACTAAAGCCACCAGCGGACGGTTCAAGGGAACCTTTAAAACTGATTTTGCCACGACGAAAGATCGGGGACTGGAATTATGGTTTTATTCAGATAGCACACCAGCAAAAGGCGCTGGTTATCGCTTCGACGGCAACTGGACCAGCTACAAAAATGTATCACAAACCAAACCGGTTATTTGGTCGCGCGACCTCTTCCGGTTTGCTAATGACATTCTTGAGCATTTTTCTTACGGCGACCGCGAAATCGAAATCAACCCGAAATACCGCCAGTACGGCTGGGATAATTTTTGGGAAGGTGAAGAATGGTGGAATGAAACGCCGAATCAATAAAGAGATTTACGATTTACAATTTACGATTGAATCGTAAATTGTAAATCGTAAATCGCAATACATCGCTTTAATGGAACAACTCAATGCAATTAACGACTTTGTCGTTCGGTTTGCCAATGTAAATGGAACTGGTTCGGCATCGGCAAATCTGGTTTTTTCCAAATCCGTGTTTCGGATGGGTATTCCTGTTTCGCCGAAAAATATTTTTCCGTCTAATATCCAGGGCTTGCCGACGTGGTATGAAGTACGGATTTCGGAAAAAGGGTACCTCGGCCGGCGCGCTGGTATTGATATTATGGTGTGCCTGAATCCACAGTCAATGCTAAAAGATGTCGCCAGTGTAAAGCCCGGTGGGTGTTTTATATACGACAGCACCAAAATGCTTCACAAGGAGTTTTTGCGCGACGATATCCATTATATCGGCATACCGATGATGGAAATGTGCCTTCAGCATTTTACCGATCCGCGGCAAAGGCAGTTGTTGAAAAATACCATTTATGTAGGCGCATTGGCGACGCTTATCGATATGGATATTGAAGTGATAAAAGCAGTTATCACGGAGCAATTCAACGGCAAAGAGAAGGTTATCCAGGTCAATTTCAAGGCGCTGGAACTGGGTATTCAGTATGTAAAAGAGCATTACCCTTATCCAATTGGCCTGCGGCTGGAACACCGTGACCTGGTCGGCGACCAAATTATTATGAATGGCAATTCAGCCTGCGGACTGGGAGCAGTTTACGCCGGCGCAACAGTGGCTGCATGGTATCCAATCACCCCTTCCACATCATTAGTGGATGCATTTGATGATTATGCCAGAGAACTGCGCGTCGACCCGGAAACTGGGAAAAATAATTATGCCGTGGTGCAAATGGAAGACGAACTCGCGGCCATCGGTGTGGTGATCGGCGCAGCCTGGAATGGCGCCCGGTCGTTTACCGCCACCAGCGGCCCCGGGGTTTCGTTGATGAATGAATTTTTGGGGTTGGCTTATTTTGCCGAAATACCCACTGTACTGATTGATGTGCAGCGGGGCGGCCCTTCCACAGGCATGCCCACCCGTACCCAACAATCAGATATTTTATTAGCAGCCTATGCTTCTCATGGCGATACCAAACACGTATTGCTGTTCCCTTCAACACCCAAAGAGTGTTTCGAAATGACGGCCGATGCGTTTGACCTCGCCGAACGCCTGCAAACACCAGTCATCGTGATGACTGACCTCGATTTGGGGATGAATGACAATATGTCGGCTCCGCTGGAGTGGGACGACAGCCGCGTATACGACCGTGGTAAAGTACTTGATGCAGCAGGTCTGGAAAGTGCAACCAAATGGGGGCGTTACCTTGATGTTGACGGCGATGGTATATGTTACCGCACCATTCCCGGTACCCATCCGGAGAAAGGCGCGTTTTTTACCCGGGGATCTTCCCGCGATGAGTATGCGCGCTACACCGAGGAAAGCGAAGCATACGTGCGCAACATGACCCGATTGCTCAAAAAATGGCATACCGCTAAAAATTTGGTGCATGCACCAGAGGTTTATCAGGAAAAAAACACATCGAAATCCGGCATTCTTTTCTTTGGCACCTCTACCCATTCGACGATGGAGGCCCTTGATCTGTTAAAAGAAAAAGGCCAGGAGTTCGATGCGATGCGCCTCAGAGCATTTCCTTTCAATGACGATGTAAAGGCATTTATTGATGCGCACGAAGTGGTATATGTGGTGGAACAAAACCGCGATGCCCAAATGCGCACCTTATTAATGACCGAATTGGGCGCTTCTGCCGACAAACTTAAATCTATTCTGAACTTCGACGGCGCACCGCTTACGGCCGTCACAGTCATGGAACAAATTCACTGAACATGAGCTTTATCAGACCCATATTTCACCACCCTGATTTACCTAAAAATAAGGTAGGATACACGCAAAAAGACTACGAAGGGGCGCTTTCGACCCTTTGTGCCGGTTGTGGACATGACTCGGTGAGCGGTGCTATCATTCAGGCTTGTTACGAATTGTCGATTGAACCATACAAGGTGGCTAAACTCTCCGGTATTGGTTGTTCTTCCAAAACACCGACCTACTTTCTGGGCAATGCCCACGGTTTCAATTCCGTTCACGGGCGGATGCCTTCGGTGGCTACCGGCGCAAACCTGGCCAATAAAGACCTGATTTATCTCGGTGTTTCGGGCGACGGCGATTCTGCATCGATCGGTATGGGGCAGTTTATTCATGCCATTCGGCGCAACCTGAATATCACCTACATCATCATGAACAACGGCTGTTACGGACTGACCAAGGGCCAGGATTCCGCCACAGCTGATGTTGGTTCTAAAGGAAAATCGGGCGATGCCAATCCATTCGGGCCTATTGATATGGCAGGATTAGCGTTGGAACTGGGGGCCACTTTTGTTGGCCGCAGTTTTTCGGGCGATAAAACCCAATTGGTACCGATGATACAGGCGGCACTCTCGCATCCGGGATTTGCGCTGATCGATGTGATTTCGCCCTGTGTCACCTTTAACAATAACGTAGGCTCCACCAAATCTTACGACTACACCAGGGAACATATCGCCAGTACGGGCCAAATTGATTTTGTGCCGTTTATGGAAGAAATTACCACGGCGTACGAAGCAGGTTCCTCGAAAAGCGTGCGTTTGCACGATGGGTCTTATCTCCAGTTGTCCAAATTGGCCAGCGAATGGGACCCTACCGACCGCGAAGCCGCCATGCACCGGATTCTCCAGGCCAAAGTGAGCAAAGAAGTCCTGACTGGTCTGCTTTATATCCACACGGAAGAACCCGACCTGCACGCTATACTCGATACTTCGGCCACACCGCTCAATCAATTAAAAAAAGAAAAACTGTGTCCGGGTTCCAGTATTTTGGCACGGATCAATGCAGAATTAAGATAGTAATAAGTTATGAGCTATGAGTTATAAGTTTCGTTGCGTGGACCGTAGTGCCTGGGATGTCGAAATACAGTGTACGTAACGAAACTTATAACTACTTTAAAATCATTATTTTACCGTTTCCTACTAACTTTCCTTCCTGCATTATTCTGAAAAAAAACAGCCCTCCTGGTAGCAATTGTCCATTTAACAGGAAACAATTTCCGGCTGTCTGTTGGTTCACCACTACTTTTCCGTAAGTGTCTATTACCTGCAATTGAAGTGGGTCAATCTGCGTCAGTCCTTTGATAGCAATGGTGGCACTGCCCATGGTAGGATTGGGAGATACCACAACTTCAAATTCCGGACTTTCTGGTTGCCACAAACCAAGCGTAATGAAATGGTCGCCGATATGATGGAAAGTGGTATTGGTAAAAATTGGCGGATTAAAGTCGAAATAAATAGCGGCTGTGTTTTCAATCTTCGTCTCCAATGGGGTATTGGTCTTCGGTAAAATGGTAAATTGGACAAAACCATGAGAGGCTACTTCATTCACGTTCGAATCGGGCAACAGAATATGGTCAAAAGTAAAGGTAGCAATTCCCGTTCCGGTTAAATCGAACGTATACGGATGACTGGAAGCACCGGGCCGGATGGTGGCCGGATCGAGCCATTGTGACAGCGTATCGACCAAACGCACGGTAAATGCCGTGTCATTACCTGTGTTCTGAAAATGAATGCCGTATTCCAGTTGCGTGCCGGGTTCCACAAAATGTTCATTGCCATAACCTGTAGGGAAAGCCACTTTTTCATTGGGGTCAAAGGCCGCTGTGAGTTGCACACATAAAATATCGATCCACGGATCCACATCATCCTGCGGGAACTGATTGACAAAACCGGTGGAAAAACTACTGCTGTTGGTGGAGCATCCTTCTACCGTAAGCGACGGATTGGAGTGGCCGGGGTGATAGGGCTCCTGTGGAACTGACAACCGCCACGTACTGCCATTTGAAGGCACCGATACGATTTTACTTTGGCCCGTATTCAATTTTATCGGATTGGAAAACAGCATCACATGGTCTTCCACCACGATATAATCAAGGGTTTGGGTCATGTTGCCGAAACCCACATTTTTAACGGTGAACCGCAATGAGTCGCCTGTGCATGCGCTGCTGAGTTCCAGGCTGGCGCCCGACCACAGTGCATTGGATGGCATGCAGGTGGAATCGGGATAGATATGGGCAGTGGCGCACAAGGTTTGCCCGGTAATGGCACTACAATTTACCCTGAATACAATGTTGAAACTATTGCAATCACCAACGGCTACATCACCGATGTCAAAACGGTAATTGTTGTTACCCAGACTGATAAAAGGCAAAGAACTGCTGAGCGGGATGCTAAAGGCATCCATACTGACGACGATATACGCATCCTGTGCGGGCGCGGTACCATTGTTGCAATATTCAACGCCGTAATAATTGCTGCTGAAGCAGCGCCGGATATTGCCGCCATATAGATGCACCTCCATTTCCGGGCATTGCAATATTTCCTGAACGGGCAGATCGAGACCGCTGGTAGTATCAGGCGTTAACGGCGCGGTTACGGTCAGACCGGTACAAGGCATCCACAATGATCCCGGAGGAATAGCCTCAATCAGATAGGTTTCACCCGGATCGACGCCGATATGGTAGTTGCCGTAGGCGTCCGAAATGCCGTAATAAGTTTGACTACCGGTAGCGCGCACGATCCAGCTGGCGAGCCCTGTCTCGGTGTCGTTAATACAGTTGGTATTGGCATCGATGACTACTTTACCACCGAAATAACTGCAACCACCCTGTGTAACCACCTCAGCATAAATGGTTTGGTTTACAGAGCATCCATTTGCATCAGTAATGGTAACCGTATATAGCCCACTGAAATTGGCCACGTTGACGTTGCCGGTAACGCCATTGCTCCATTGATAAACAAATGGAGGAGTACCGCCAGTGGTGGAGGTAATATTCATCGTAGTGCTTCCGCACAATTGATTGAGCGCCACGTAGGCGGCAATAGGTTGGGGTTGTACAAGGGTGATGCTGTTGCTGGCCGTACATCCGTTGTTATCTGTAATGGTTACGGTGTAGGTTCCGGCAGCCAGGTTATTGATGGTTTGCGGGTCGTTACTGCCGGGGATATGCTCCCAGTTGTAGGTAACAGGGAAAGTGCCGCCTTGTGCAAATGTAGCGAGCAAACCATTCGGTTCATCACTGCAGGTTGGGTTGATAAAAGAGAAGAAGGCTTGTATGGGAGTGGGTTGGGTAACCGTAAGGGAAAATGTTTGTGAACAACCAGTATTATTAGTAATAGTTACCTGATAAGTCCCGGCTGAAAGTCCTGAAAGATCTTCCGTTGTAGCACCATTCGACCATAAAAAAGTGAATGGCGCGGTTGATCCGGTTATAGTGAGGTTAATCTTGCCATTTTGAACGCCTTGACATGATTCGGGGGTGATAAAAGAGCTAACAGTAAAGCCAGCATTATTCAGGACGGTTACTGTGGCGGTTTGGCTGCAATCCAGTTCATCTGTAACTGTAACAGTATAGGTGCCTGCAATTGCAGCCAGCTTTGTTGCTTCAAAACCTCCACCGCTCCATTGATAATATTTAGTGGTGAATCCTCCATTGGTAACGACAGTGAGTAATGTACCGTTACATTGTACTGATTGAGTGATTTCAACAATGGAAAGTGGCGTAAAATTGGGCAGTGTAAAATTATTATTCGTCGAACAACCATGAGCGTCGGTGACCGTTGCACTATAGTTGGCATTGCAATCCTGGCTAATAACCACCGGGTTGTTCGTACCAGGTACGTTAGCCCAGTCATAATTATAAGGTGCCGTTCCTCCAAATACATTAATAATAATAATATTGGGTATCGGGCTTGATGGTGGCGCGCTAGTGGTAAACAACAATACTAAAGAATCTGGCCTTGAAACCTCAAATTCCTCTATTTTTTGGCAGTTATTAGCATCTGAAACAGTAACAGAAAATGTTACTGCTCCTAGATTTAATAAGTTACTGGCAGTGGTTCCGTCAGACCAGATAAAAGAAAAAGGTGGGGCCGAGCCTGTTACTGAAAGATGGATCGTGCCGTTTTCACTATTAAAACAGGTACTGTTTGTAACCGTGCCGGAGATGGTTATATCTGCGTTGTTTTGTACCATATTGGGCAATACCACAGTACAACCGCTGCCTGAATCAGTAATAGAAACGGAGTATGTCCCGGCCAGTAAATTGGTGATATTGGATGAATTCGCACCGTTTGACCATACATAATTAAATGGCCCGGCACCACCTTCAATGGTCAAATTTATAGCACCATCTCCTTCTCCGCAAGTCGCATTGATACTTTCGGTTGTAACATTAAATCCATTTGGAGACACAAGGGTAGTATTCAAGGTATCCGTACAACCATTGCTGTTGGTAATCACAACTGAGTATACCCCACCAAATTGCAACCCGGAAATATTTTTTTCCGTGCTGTGGAAACCATTAGGGCCATCCCATTCATAAGAATAAGAGCCATTTTGCAAAATATTCAGATTCACTGCTCCCAATGTCCCACTTACACAGTTGATATTGGTTGGAGTAAGCGCCGCAAGTATTTGAAATGTTGCATTGAGAAATACCAGTTTAGATCTGGTGCAACCGCTTGCATCAGTTACCGTGACTGTATATATTCCTGTCGATAAATTTACCAGGTCCTCCGTAGTTGCACCATTCGACCAGGCAAACTGATAAGGAGGGAATCCGCCGTTGACCGAAAGGTTGATACTTCCGGTAGGGGTTGTACAACTGGAATTCGTTGAAATAACATTTATATTCATTGCGTCCCCCAACGTAGCCGTTGCGCTACTCGTACAACCGCCTGATCCTGTTACGGTTACGGTATATGTATCAGTAGGAATATTGGTCAGGGTTGGCGTGTTTTGGCCAGTATTCCAGGTATAATCCGTTGCGGGGCCGCCGCCGTTTACATTAATAATTATTGTTCCTGACGATCCCTCCGAGCAGTCGTTATTGATCACTTGTGCCGATAGTGATACGACGCGCTGTACGGTTTTAAACGCCGAAGAACTACAGGTGTTCGAGTCGGAAACTGTCACCACGTAGGTGGCAATGTTTGCAGGTGCGACTGTTAAGGTAGCGGTGGTTTCACCGGTACTCCACTGGAAATTTCCGCCGCCGCTGGCCGTCAATACAGTGCTTTCGCCGTTACAAATATTGGCATTGCCCGTAATAGCCGCGTTCGTTGTGGGCAGCACATTCACGGTTACAGATGCCGTGTTGGTACAACTGGCGCTGTTGAAAACGGTAACGGTATAGGTTGTTGGACCCGGAATGGAGTTGATAAAATTATTGGCGGAGCCTACGACGCCCGTACTCCAAAAATAAGTTACTCCTCCCTGTCCGGAAGCCACCAAAGACATGGGCGTTCCCAAACAAGCGGTTCCATTGCCCGCACCTGATATGGTAACCGTCGGCGGCGGGATAATACCCACTGTTTTTGATGCCGTTCCGGTACATCCATTGATATCGGTGAGCGTAACGGTATAGATGCCAGGTGCGCTCAATACCACTTCGATACTTGGGGTGGTGCCGCCATTGCTCCACGCGTATGTGCCCGTTCCGGAAGCGGTGAGCGTAACCGCTGTTCCCGGACAAATAGCAGTTGCGCCGGAAATACTTACCGGGATGGCGTTGCTGATAACGACACCTGACGCTGCAGTGCATCCAATAATATCTGTAACGGTTAATCCGTAGTAACCTGCAGATAAATTATTGATGGATGAGGTGGTGGCTCCATTTGTCCAGGTGTAGGTGAATGGCGCAAATCCCCCACTTGCACTGCTGGTTACAGTGCCGTTATTTTGCGTGCACGCGGAATTGGTTGGTGTTAATGTAACGCCTAATACAGGAGTCGTCGATATAGATATCGTTTTTATGGCTGAGCAAATACCTGAATTATCCGTAACAGTAACTGAATAATTCCCTGGTAGCAAATTCGGAATACTAAAAGTGTTTTGGGGGCTGTTGAACGAAATAATTGGCCCAGTCACTCTCTGGTAATTAAAATCAAAAGGCGGGTTGCCGGTGGCACTCATCGTCAGGACCCCATTGGCACCTGTACATACTTCCGGGAGCTGGGTTGAAACGGAGGCCGATAAAGCCACCGAACATTGCGCGTGCAGCCAGTTACTGCCAGCCAACAGAAGCACCAGACTTGCTAATTTCAAAAAGGAGTAATGTAGATTCATTTTCTCAGCCATGTTTAAATATTCAGAGATTATTACTTTGCAAATGTTGGACTATTGTCGACGACTGCCAAACTAAATATTTTAAAATAGTATTTCGATATTGTTCATTAAAATCATTAAAAATATTGACTATCAACATTTTAAATTTTTATTTGTATTACAAATAACTTTGTATTTTTGCAGCAAAGAAAATGTTTTATGCAAAATACGCTGCTTTATGAAGCCATTTGCTCGCTGAACGCTGCCGAACGCCGCGATTTTTCCAAATTCCTGCATTCTCCTTTTTTTAATACCCGTGCTGCTTTGGCCCAATCCGGCGACTATCTTATCGCTTGTACGGCCGCTCAAACGCCACCGGACGAAGCGCAAATTACCGCCTTTGCTACTCAAAACGCCACTACTGAAGCCGGTCAGGCCGTAAGACTGCACACCAGTGCGCTGCTGCAACTGCTCGAAACGTTTATCACTTACCGGCAAATTACCGCCGATCTCTGCCACCTGAAAACCGAACTCGCCAGCGCTTACCGCAAACGCGGACTTCAGCGTCATTTTAAAATTACGCATCGGGAAGCCCGGCAACAGGCCGACAAAAGTGCCTTTCGCAATGCCGACTGGCTTGAAACGCATTACCGCACGGAATGGGAGCAATATCAATTTGAAGTGGCCGCCCGCCGCACAGATACGCTCAATCTTCAGGCCAGTTCCGATGCACTGGATACGGCTTTTATGGCCAATAAACTGCGGCTCGCCTGTTTAGCCATTTCCCACCAGGCTATTTATAAAACGGAATACGCAATTGGTTACCTCCAGTCGGTGCTGGAAGATATTGACCGGCGGCCGGCACTGGCCGAACAACCCGCACTGGGGCTGTATTTCCATTGTTACCGCTTCCTGACCCTGCTGGATGGCGCGGCCGATTTTGCGGCATTCCGGCGCATGCTCGACAGTGCCGGGCAGCAGTTTCCGGAGGAAGAATTGCGGTTGCTGTATTTGCTGGCCATCAATTACGGTATTAAACAGATCAACCGGTCGGCAGAAGGCTGGATCGCGATTACGTTCGATTTGTACAAAGGCGCGTTGAAATACGATTTACTGCTCGAAAGCGGCATGATTTCGCGGTTTGCTTTTTCCAATATCGTCGCTATCGGGTTGCGGGCCGGCGAGAACGAATGGGTAGCCACATTTATCGGGCATTATAAATCGAAACTCGAACGCCAATGGCGCGATGCCACCGCCAGCCTGTCGATGGCCCGGCTCGAATACGCCCGTAAAAAATTTGCCGAAGCACTGTCCCATTTACAGCGCGCCGACTATAAAGACACGATGAATAACCTCACCGCCAAAGTACTCCAAATGAAAATTTTCTACGAAACCGGCGCCTGGGATGCACTCGAAAGTCACCTCAAAAATCTCAAAAACTTTATCCGCCGCCATACCGCCATCGGCTATCACCGCACCAATTATTCCAATATCGTGCACTATACCGAACTGCTCATGCAGTCCAATCCATTAGACAAAAAAGCGCTTTCGGTATTGCGCGAACAGATCGCCGGAGAGGCGGTACTGACGGAAAAAGAGTGGTTGCTGGGGGTGATGTGAGGTTCGATATGCCAGCAAAACATTGCTGATTTTTTTTCCAGATAAAAAAGCCCTGTCCATCCTAAGACGAACAGGGCATAAAATGCTGTCAATGTTTTTTGGGAATTTGGGTTATTCCACAACTACTTTTTTCAAAAACACCTTCCCTTCTGAACGGGCCTGCAGGGCGTAAATCCCTTTTGGCAAACCGCTCAGGTCAATTGCTGTATTGGAAGCAGTCGCACCCAGTTCAAGATTCCGAACTGTTTTGCCCGACAGGTCCATTACCCGCACCGCTTCGAGGCTGTTGCCTTCCGGCAGACTGATTTGCAACCAACCGGAGGTGGGGTTGGGCGATACGCTCAGCAGACTGTTATCGGTCAGGTCGTTTACGCCGGAAGTACCGAAGAAAACGGATGCAAACACGCTGGTTTGGATGTCCTCTTCACAAGGTGCATACAGGAACAATTCCAGGTCGGGATATGACAGCGGGCTGTTGGCGGATAATTGTTTTACCTCGATGATCAGATCCTGCACACAACCGTTGGCCGGAACGTTGAAAGATTGACCCAGATCGTTGCCATTGAGTGGCACGCCCGCTGCTGATACCACGGCACCGTTCAGGTTGGATTGTGCGTTGAGTTTCAGGTTGTACGTACGCGCTTCATTGGATTCGTTGCAGAGATCGACTTTGAAAGTGGCAGAAGAACCCCCCGGATTGCCCGCCGAGGTGATATGGTCGTTGGTTGTACCGTCGTGCTTTAGTTTAGGCTGGTCGCGCTGGTAGCCACCCTGGTAAGGGCAAGAGGATTTTGAAGTTGGCTCCATGCGGAAAACAGGCGTACCAAACATGGGGTCGCGCACCACTTTCATGTTGAACAAATCGCCATTGTCATCATCAGCCAACGTGTAGCGCACTATTTTGGCGGCTTCCTGTGAACTGTTGTTCGTTTTTCCGTAGTTATACGAGCCCTTGTATTCATAGCCGCCAGATACGCCGGAGCCGCCGATTTCCAACACAGAGGATATTCCGGTATTAAATTCCACGTAGTGTTCTACCTGCAGGGATTGGGTTTCCAGCACCGTGATACTCGATTCCTGGCTGCTGTTGGCGCCGGCGCTGAAGGACAAATTTTCGATAAGCGCATTGTTGGGGTTGTTTTTGTTGGCATTGTTCATAGCCAGTACTTTTTCCCAAACATCGGCCTGATTCTGGGCCTGGTTTCTGTCACGTACGCTGAGCGATTCATTTGCTGCAATTGCTTTTTGGGCTACGATATCGGCCAGAATGGCTTCTTCCGTGTAAACAAACTTACGTGGATTGCCGGATGGGGCATATATCATGCCGGTATCCTTTTGGGCGATACATGTATTGGGGTCTATTCTAACAAGGGGGTAAAGACCGTAATTCAAATCCGTACCATAGCCAATAAATACGTCGCCGCCACCATTGCCACCCAGCAGCGAATTGGTGGAGAAGCCCTGACTGGCTGTAACACAGGTCTGGTTGGATTTGGTAGTAACGGCGAGGTCACCTGCTGTGATACCTGCACTGAAAGTGACAGAAAACTCGAAATCGACAGTTGCGATAAATCCAATTGAGCCGGCTACCCCCAGTTTTACGTCCAGGTTGGCAGAATTGGAGCCGCTTTCGGCATAGGTATCCGTATACTCGCGGCAGGTGGTTTTGGTCTCCTGAAACTCGCTGGAGCTACCGTCACCAGGTGGGGCATGCAATACCATATAAGGAATTTGTGGCTGAACCGTGGTACCCAGCACTGGCACCTGTTGATCAAGAAACTGCTGGCCGACTGACACGATGGGCAATGCAATGCACCTGTAAACATAAGGGGTGGAATTTTTAGCCAATTCTATCATGTGCCAGGCTTTTGTAGTCCCACCAACGATCCGACCTTTGACTCGCTTAACAGTATAAGCCACTCCACCAATAGTTTGCGTACCAGCATCTTCAAGATAACAATCAACATTATATTCCCAATTCAACAAACTGGGTGGCACGCCCTCGCCATTAACCCGATTAGTAATATTATATGATGGGTTAAAACCGTCATTGGGTATCAATACCTTATAGCTGAAAAAATCCCAGCACTTAACCTTGAAATATTTTGACACAGGCGTTTTAATAAAGGCACTATCTACTAGTTTTGCTGCACCTCCGCCATACATGAAATAATTTTCGTAAGGCATAATACCAGAATAACCCACAGGATCTGCACATGCCCCGCTAATCTTGTCATCGGGAATAACGATAATTTTCCTGTTGTTTTCAATAGGGATCTCCCACTGGCCTGTCTGCGCCATGCCCTGGCCCATATTAAAAAAGAAAGAGCAAATCAGCACTACCAGCGCCCCAGCGTTTTTGTTGAAATTGAAAAAATTTCTCATTGTTAGTATTGTTTGTTTGTGTGTAAAAATTAGCAATAATGAAGTCCTTCCGGAACTGCTGCAAAGGTGTGGGCAGGGCGTTATGCGGCACGGGTAATTTCGTTTCAAAAACGGGTAATCTGGTTGTATGCAACAAAAAAAAACGGGTAATTTGGTTGCATGCGACCAAATTACCCGTTTATTAAAATATTGATTTTCAGTTATTTGCGGATTGCACGGGGTTCTTCCCCAAATTCCTCCTGAAATAATTTTGAAAAATAAGAAGGATCTTTAAAACCGACCTGCCAGGCAGCTTCCGCAACGTTGGCGGCGCCGCTTTCAAGCAGTGTTCTGGCCTTGTTCAGGCGATGTGTGCGGATGAGATCGGATGGTGAGATATCCGTCAGGGCCTTTATTTTGCGGAACAACTGCGAGCGGCTCATCCCGATTTTCTGGCAAAGCTGTGGAAGCCCGAAATCTTCGTGGTGGTATTGATCTTCTATAATTTCGCGTACTTTTTGAAGGAAATTGTCTTCCGGATCCACAGCGCCCGCACCTGGCCCGGGTGGCTGGGATGTCAGTACATTCTGCTGGTATTTCAATTGCAATTTACGCCTCAATTCCAGCAGATTTTCTACCGTTACCAGCAATTCTTCCTGGTGAAAAGGTTTGGAAAGGTAGGCATCGGCGCCTCTTCGAAGTCCGGCCAGGCGACTTTGTACATCGGCTTTGGCTGTCAGCAGGATGATGGGAATATGGCTCGTGCGCTCGTCGTTTTTCAGGGCT
The DNA here is from genome assembly GCA_044350415.1 of Saprospiraceae bacterium. Classification (GTDB taxonomy): domain Bacteria; phylum Bacteroidota; class Bacteroidia; order Chitinophagales; family Saprospiraceae; genus M3007. Next base: position 16,635 of record JBILHQ010000095.1, read on the forward strand.
TCCACTACCTCAAAACCGTCTTTGAAGGGCATCATCACATCGCTCACGATGAGGTCGGGTACCGTTTCTAAGGCTTTTTCGATGCCAACCCGACCATTGTAGCCAAAATCGAGGTTAAAATGGTCTTTAAGGCATGCATCGAGATATTCCACTACATCGGGATTGTCTTCAACGAGGAGTATGTTTGGCCTGTCAGGGTCATTGATAACGGGTGGCCTCTTGTTGGGTTGATTGGTAAATAAGGGATTATTGCCTGGGAGTTTCTGCCGCCCGGTGGTCATTTCGTCGAAAACGCTGTTGTTCGTTATGGGCAATTTCACCATAAACGTACTTCCCACACCCACTTTACTTTCTACCGAAATACTTCCGCCCATGGCCTTGACTAATTCGCGGGTGAGCGAAAGACCAATACCTGTACCACCTGCCTTGGCGTGTTCCTGATTCCTGGCCTGGAAAAACCGTTCAAACAACAGCGGCAGTTCCTCCGGAGGAATGCCGGCACCCGAATCGGTGACCGAAATATCAAGCCATTGGTCTTTCGCATCGACCTGCAACAGCACCCTTCCGCCGGAAGGCGTAAATTTGATGGCATTGGACAAGAGATTGTGGATGATCTGTAAAAAACGCTCGGGGTCGTAGTCCATCACGATCTTAGCCTGATCGCTTTCCACACGGAGCATCAGGTTTTGGGCGTTGGCTAAGGAGTGCAGGCTCTCGGTGATATACCGGATGAAGATCAAAATATCACCCTGTATATAGTTTATTTTCAGGGCATTCGACTCTAATTTTGCCAGGTCGAGGATCTGGTTGACGAGCCGCAGGAGGTTTTCTCCACTGCGTTTTATGAGACTGATTTTGTTGCGTTTGGGTTCGTCTTTCTCCTCCTTTGCCAATTGCTCGCTCATTCCCAGCATCACGGTGAGGGGCGTTCTGAATTCGTGGGTGATATTGGTGAAAAAGCGGCTTTTAAAATCGTCAAGTTCGCGCAGGCGCAGCTTTTCCTGCTCGGAAAACCGCAGGCGCAGCATGTATTGATAGTACCACCAAATGCCTCCGACTGCCAATGCGAGGTAGATCAGATAAGCCCACCAACTTGCCCACCACGGCGGGCTGATGGTAAACCGGATTTCCGCGGCCTGTTCACTCCAGGCACCATCGTCGTTGCTGCCCATCACCCTGAAGGTATAGGTGCCGGGAGCAAGGTTGGCAAATTGTATGCTGTTTTGGGTGCCGATAGATACCCAGTCTTTATCTACTCCAACCAGTTGGTAGCGGTATTGGTTTCGTGTGGGGCTGGTGAATTCGAGGGCTGCAAAATCAAAAGTGAGCAGGTTCTGGTCATAAGAAAGCGCTATATCCGATTTGCCTGTTATATCGTATTTTTTGTTGTTGACATGCAACCCGACGAGGCGGATTTCCGGCAGGTTTTTATTGAAACGCAGGCTGTCGGGATGGAATACCGTCAGGCCGTTTACACCGCCGAAAATCATATAACCGTCATGGGTTTTCAGGTAACTGGAGCTGTTGAACTCGTTGTCCTGCAAGCCATCGGCAGTCGTGAAGTTTTTGCTCGTTTCCGCCCGTATATCGAAACGGCAAAGGCCATTGTTGGTGCTCAACCAGATAAAACCTGGCTTTTCCGCTGCTGATGGGGAGCGGTTTTCGGCCAAAATACCGTACACCACATCGTCGGGCAGCCCTTGCTCCCGTTTGTATTGTTTAAACGTACCCGATTGTTTGTCTAAGCGGTTTAATCCGCCGCTTTTTGTGCCCACCCAAAGGTAACGCTGCGGTTCGAGCGGGTCGTCGGCAACACTTAGCACTATATTGGAGGATAGCGAAGAACGGTCTGCCGGGTTGTTGGTAAAATATTTAAACGTGTATTCGGAAGGGCCGGGAACGGCTTTCGTCAATCCTTCGTATCCAAATATCCAGATAGTACCGTCGATGTCTTCGTACAAGAAATAAGAAAATGTGGAAATTTTTTTCTGCGGTTTTTCAAAAGGGAATTCAGCCGTTGTTGTTGATTTGGGGTCAAATCTTATTAAGCCTCCTTTCTCGCCGACACTTAACAGGGCGCCGGAGCGATCCACCATCAACCCGTTTCCACTACGCCAGGGAAAAGTTGTCGTGGATTTTGTTTGCGCATCTGTTCGCCAGAGCCTGTCCGGATTTTTGTCATTTGACCAGCCATTGCCTACAGCGTCGAAACAGGCTGAGAAACTACCCCAATCATCAGCATCGTGACTACCAAACAGGGAGGTGCTAAAATCGGTATGAGATGCCGCCGACTGGAAGGATTTGGAGGAATACTTTACCTTGGGATTGAACAAACTGTAAATTCCGCCATCCGGCGCCTCCAGGAACCGGCGCAGGGACACCAGGGGCAGGAAACTTTTGAAATGCTGTGTTTTCAGGTTGACCCGCAACAGGCCATACCCGCCAGTGCACAGCCATAATACGCCACTCCTGTCGAGCAGGAATTTATTGAAGCCTCCTCCTGCATGGTTAATCATTGATGCTACCTCCACTTCAAAATCCGGCAATCCCTGATTAAACAAGGAAGATACCTGCCATTTTTTGATATACCCGTCCTGTAAAATCCATAAATATCCATCCCGGCTAAAGGAGGAATAGCCGGAGTCTTTGGGGGCCGCTATACATTGCGCCCCGCTACCGGTAATTAATGTCCAGGTTCGTTGGTAAGTAGTCCTGTTGTACGCAGATACCACAACCTTGCCATTATGGTCTGGTGTAAAGAGTAAATAATTAAAACCGGGTGTTAAAATTTCGGCGGATATTGCTGCTGTCGCCGGGTCAATTCGGAAAATTCCGTCGTTGGCTGCTATTAAAAGTTTATACGCGCCGGACCCGAGCGGGAAGGATTCAATTGCGTTCCACTTTTCTGCAGGAGGTTTGGGTACTATTTTACAAGTGGGTTCGATGGTGGATTTGCCTTTTTTTTCCGCTTCTGCCAACAGGTTATTGGGCGCATTGATTTTCCAGATACCGTCGTTTTGCAAAAACCATATAGCGCCATCAGGTGTCTCTTTCAGTGGTGGCAGCCACGTCGCCTCTTCGCTACCGAAATCTTTATTTCCATCGTGTAAAACATGATAAAAGCGTCCAGTTGCCGGATCATATACATCCAATTCGGACTGAAATGCAGCCCAAATCCACCCCCGGCTATCCTCAAAAATCGCCAGTACGTCGCTGTTTGCAATGGAATATGGATTGAAGGGGTCGTTTGCAAAAACCACAAACCGCGAGCCGTCGTATCTGTTCAACCCGTCCTTGGTGGCAATCCAGATAAAGCCATCCCTGCTTTGAAGGATGTCATACACATAACCCTGCGACAAGCCGTTGGCAGAGGTAATCAGGTCCCGGTTAGTGGCGCTTTGGCTGTGCAGTTGATTAGCACACAGCAAGAGAAAAAGGATGAATATTTGTTTCAATACGTGGGTATGCAAACGCGCTGCAATTTTACAACTAATTGGCCAATTTTTCTGCTTGTCTGGTGAAAGGCATTTGCCCAAAAAACGCATTGGGGCTGTATTTCCATTGTTACCGCTTCCTGACTCTGCCGGATTGAACGGCCGATTTTGCTGCATTCCGGCGTATGCCCGACAATGCCGGGCAGCAGTTTCCGGAGGAAGAATTGTGGTTGTTGTATTTGCAGGCAGTTGCAAGCCGTCCGTCTCATTTTTTCCAATACTTATATCTTATTTCTGAATTATCTTTGTTCAACTAGATTTATTCAACTTATCATACTCATTTAACATGAAAAAAATTGGAATTCTTGGCTCCGGCAGTGTTGCCAAAACACTTGGAAATGGTTTCTTAAAACATGGGTACAAAGTCATGTTGGGCTCAAGGGATGTCACCAAACTCTCCGAATGGCAGGAGCAATCCGGCGGAAAAGGAAAGGTGGGTTCCTTTGCTGATGCCGCCAAATTCGGCGATGTAATAGTACTCGCGGTAAAAGGAAAACACGCCAAAGACGCCCTTAAAATGGCAGGCTCCCGCCGCATTAAGGACAAAGTGGTATTGGATGCCACTAATCCGATTGATGAAACAGAAGGCCCCAAAAATGGCGCTTTACGCTTTTTTACCAAAGCAAATTCTTCTCTGATGGAGCAGCTGCAAAAAGCACTGCCCAATGCCCGTTTTGTAAAAGTGTTCAACTCTGTTGGTGCCGGATTTATGGTCAATCCGCAGTTTCCCGACGGCAAACCCACCATGTTCATTTGCGGCAATGACGCCGAAGCCAAAGCCACGGCCAGCACGCTTTTAGCCCAATTTGGTTGGGACAGCGAAGATGTGGGAATGGTTGAATCAGCTGGTGCCGTGGAACAATTGTGCATCCTGTGGTGCGCGCCCGGATTTTTGCGCAACCAGTGGACGCATGCGTTTAAATTGCTGAAAATGTGATCCCTTTATTGGGTGGGGAGTCTTGGTTTTAAAAAGTTGATAAACCTGTGCAAACTTTATTCTGAAATCACCAGCGTAAAAACTGGTCAACTTTTAAAAAGTTGACCAATTAAAACCTCCCAATTTGAGCGGTAAGTGGCATGAAAAATATAGTTACCGCTGAAAATTAACGTTAATTTGAGCGGTAAATGACATAAAAATATAGTTACCGCGCAAATTGGTCATTAATTTGAGCGGTAACTCAAATAAAAGATATATTTTTGCGCAGTATTCAAGCTTTAAAGACTATGGTAAACGCGCAAAATATTATTGGTCGTAAGTCTGAATTAGAGACTTTGGAACGGGTGTATTCCAGCCGAAAATCTGAATTTATTATTTTGTATGGCCGGCGAAGGGTAGGAAAAACCTTTTTGATTAACCAAAAGTTTGGAGACACCTTCACTTTTCGGATATCCGCGTTGAGTAATGCTACGCTTGCGCAGCAATTAGTTAATTTTCAAATAACACTTGCGGCATCATCACCTCGGTTTTCCGGTATTCCGGTGCCACGCAACTGGTTTGCGGCATTCCAGTTGCTTATAACCCTTGTTTCTGAAGATAGCAGACCACGAAAAGTAATTTTTTTTG
>JBILHQ010000096.1:0-21640 GCA_044350415.1 Saprospiraceae bacterium
CTGTTCCCAATAAAGTGCGGATTGATCTGTGTCTGCAAAGCTCGTAATTGCAATTCCGACACTTTAATATTGAGTTTCCGATAATCCGATCGAGCCTTCACAAACCGCCATACCCCAAATGCAAGTGCCATCCAAAGCAATAAATCAAACCAAATGGTTTCATACCAGAGCGGCTGTTTTATTAATACCCAGGTATCTGACTGTTCACTGATAATACCTTGGGGTGTTATGGCAGCAATGCCGATTTTATAGGCGCCAGAGGGCAATGTGATGCCCAGATTTAAAATATTACTCTGAAGAAAAGTGGTATCCAGTGCTCCACACAATCTGCTGCTGATCCAATTGTAAATATTATACCGCGTCCACCATCGCATTGCAGGCATCTCTTTGCTGATGATACACCTGTATTGAAAACACCCCTGACTACTGTAGTCAAGACCGCTCAGATTGAAGGTAGTCATGGCTGCTCCTGAAGGCACAATAATAGTGTGTCTATACGGCAAAGAGTCAAGCAATCCAATTGTAAAATCAAGGTTGTCAACCTGATAAGACAATCCTGTAATATAGGAAGGGAATACTTTCAAACGTGGATTATCCTTTAACGGGATAAATGTCAAGCCCGAAACCGTACCAGCCCAAAGGGTATCCCGACACACCAGGACGCAATTAACATCATTATCCGCGAGGCCATCCTGTCGGTCAATATGCTTCACCTGCCAATTAACCGGATCAATATTATAGACACCATTGTTGGTGGCCAGCCATACGGTATGGCTATTCGCCAGGTCGGAGAATACAGCCTGAATATTATCGACAGGTTGCCGGAGATACACATTTATCTTTTCCAGCCCGGTTATTGCGCCATTTTTTACAGTTGCCCTAAGCAAACCACTTTCAGGAGTCACTATCCATAATTGGTGATGACCAGCATTTTGAATGGTGACAATTCTGTTTTTCAGCAGCGGAAACTGCTCGCCCCAATTGAAGCGGAAGCTGTCCCGCAAACTATAAACGCCATCCACCCCACCAATCCAGATATGCCTTTCATCATCTTTAGCAATAGTTGTTGTCCTGCGACTGATCAACACTTTTTTCAAAGTACTGTTTTTCAAAAAATAGCCACACTGCGCATGTGTACCAAACCATAAAGTATCACCTGTCAGAGCAATACCTTTTAATCCACTCATACCAGATTGTTGGAATACCTTGTTATGATGTAAATAATAGAGGCCCAAATCATAGGCCACCCATAAATCCTTCCCGGATGTTGTAATTATCTGCCGGGTTCGATTAAGTCTGTCGGCTCCTCCCGGATTTATTTTTTCTAGCTTTTCTTTATCGAAAAAGTAGATATTCCCAAGATTATCCCCTGCGACTATCCGCCCCCGATCATCGGTCGTAATCGCTGTAATATTATCAGAACTTAAGCCATCTGATTTTCGGATGTTAACTCCCTTACCTGGCGATAATGCATAAATACCATCCCCACTGGTGCAGAACCAATAGGTGCCACCTGCATCCTCCAGCATAGCATTAATAATTTGCCCTTTCAAATACCATTTTGGCGCAGTAAGATCCCTTGTCGTATTATCAAAACAAATGGCCCCTCCCGATGTTGAATATGCCCAAAAACGACCTTCCTGATCAGCATACACTTTCCCACAATCTAACAAAAGGGAGTCCAACACAAATCCTTTTGTTTCCCAATCCAACAAAAGCAATTGATTACCAAGTGAATACAGAATATGGCTACCCGAATAGGCCACTGACTTATATAATCGATTTCTATTTAAAAAATTGAAAACCACTTCCCCATTTTTCATAAGAGAAGACATACCAAGGCCCCGAACCGTCCCGTTCCCATCCATGATTTGGACTAAATTTTGAGGAAACAACTTTTTTTCAACTGACTTCCCATCGTAAATAAACGCCTCACTCGTTTGTCCGATTATCCAGATGCGATGGCCATTGTCTTCCGCAAAATCACATAGTTCGGTCCCCAAATTGGCTTTTCGAAGAAGGGTATCCTCCTTCCCGGTCACCACCCTGCCATTTTCTAAGTAAAAAGGTTGTTGGCGGAGGAAGGATAACCAAAGCCGGTTACGGCTATCGGCAAACAGATTCAATACCTCAGGATCAGGAAGACCTTCTTTTACACCAAATGTTTGAAAATGAACACCGTCAAAACGGGCAAGGCCTTTATCCGTTCCAAACCACATAAAACCGCGTTGGTCCTGTGCAGCACAGTAGACCACATTACCAGGCAGTCCTTCTTTCACCCCGTAATGGGCATAGTATGGCGTCTGGGAGAATACCGGGACGTACAGTAATAAAGCCGGGATAAGGAATATAATGCGCACAGTGATTTCTTTTCTTCCGCCAAGGTACGGTAAAAGCCCTGCCATCAAAAAGCAATATCACAACTCCCCCATAATCCGGAATAACTGTCACCACAATTCATATATCCGGGAGAAACAGTTATCAGTTTGGATACAGTGGTTATCAGAAAAAAGTCAGCAGATATAACATTGGACATTAGCAAGTCAACTCAGAATAGGACTTTTGATGAGAAAAAAACAGCAGGAGGCAAAATGTCTCCCTTTTGATCCTTATCTTTTGAATACAAGTTTCCACTTTTATCGAAGCAGCCAATGTCGCCAAAAAATCATGCTGCATTGCTTCCCCAAAAAAATATTAAATGTGAAACACCTGCGGTGTCAGCCACGTTAGTGATTGACGCCGCTTGTATCTTTACCGCAACTAATACACTGGAAAGTTAATTATGAAACAATTCTATTTGATTATCCTTTCGTGCCTGATTTACAGCAGCCTCAACGCACAAACCACCTTCAAAAAAAGTTATGGCGGCACGGGCGATGAAGAGGCCCGCTGGATGGAAATGCTGGCAGATGGATCATTTGTGGTATGTGGGCGCACGACTACCGGCACCAACGGGAACTGGGATGCACTTTTGGTCAAGTTTGATCCCCAGGGAAATGTGGTTTGGTCAAAAAGTTTCGGTTCTCCAGCGAATGATTATTTGCACATGGTAAAAAGCACCACTGATGGTGGATTTATCGTAACAGGAACTACCTTTCAAGCGGGGTCTGATGGCAATTTACTGGCTGCCAAAATAGATTTAGACGGTGAAATTATTTGGCAAATAAGCCTGGGTGCCGGTTTTGAACTGGAAGAAGGCCGGGGTACCTGCGAGGTTTCAGATGGTTATATGTTTACTGGATTTAGTGGCTCTAATTCTTCTCCTATTACCTATTTTGCAAAAACGGATCTTGATGGCAATCTTATTTGGGCCAGAAGTGGTATTCCCGGGCCTGCGGCTGAACCAATCGAAGCCAACAATGGAGAAATATGGGTGGCCACAGCCCCCTACAACTCATTCGACTATGATGCCGCTATTATTCGCATGAGCAGCAATGGCAATATTTTGGGCATGCTCCGGTTAACTGGGCAAGGCAATGAAAGCTGTTATTATATTAAGCAAACAGGGGACGGTTTTATCGTATCTGATCATTCCTGGGTACCTTCCGGGAACACCCAGTTTCGGCCCTGGATCCTCAAACTGAACAATTCCGGGGAGGTAATCTGGTCAAAAAGTTATGATGTTGGCACTAATGCCCGAACGAATGCCGAAGTGACCGCTGATAATGGCACCATTTTTTGTACCTATAATTTCGCAGCTCCCGGCCCGAAGGCCTGCATGGTAAAAACGAATGCGGAAGGAAATGTAATCTGGGCTAAATCCCACACCTTTCCGGAAGGGGCCGATGGCAGGCTCCAATATATCAAAGAGACACCCGGCGGTGGATTTACGGCTGTTGGGTTTTGCCCAGTCGGCGGAAACGGGACTGATCTCGTTATTTTCAAAACTGATACCGAGGGCAGTATTTACGGATGCTGCCCAGAAGATATTAACGTCCCTGTGCAAAATTACAACCCTCCACAATTCCAAGAATTTTTTGATGGGTTGGAACAATTCAGCGAACAAACTGCTTCACTTGCTACGAAAAACAGCGCAGTGACAGCAATTGATCAGTGCGACGGCCCTTCTTGTTGCCGTATTGAGGCGGGTACCATGCAAGATACCATTATTTCGATCTGCGCTGATGAAACGGCCCTGTTTATCCACAATGGGAATCAGATATTAGATAATGGCGAAATACTGCGTTTTATGCTGTTCAGCAACCCTGCCGACACCCTCGGAAGTATCATCGCTATCAGCCCTACCCCATCGTTTTCATTTAATCCGGCATCAATGCAGATAGGTTTGACCTATTATATTGCTGCAATAGCAGGAAACAACCTCAATGGAAATATAGACTTGAATAACCCCTGCCTGGATATTTCCAATGCAGCTCGGATCGTTATCAAAGGTAGTTTATCGCAAATCCCTAATGCATTCACCCCCAACAATGACGGTGTTAACGACAAATTCAGGCCATTGATAGCATGTCCTCCCGGGAAGTATCACCTGCGCATTTTCAACCGCTGGGGGGAGGCTATTTTTGAAACCACCGACTACACAGATGCATGGGATGGCACTTATAAAGGGCAACAATCCCCCCCTGACGTATTCATTTGGACACTTGAGACTGATCTTTTGTTATCTTCATACAGGGGTGAGGTATCATTGCTGCGCTAAAAAACTACAGCCCTGAACCCCACCGAAGGATACTCAGGGCTGTAATCTTTTATTTAACTGTTTCCTGTTTTCACGCTCCTACATTTTCACCACCATCTTCGCTTGTTGCATACTTCCTGTCCGCAAATGACAAAAGTAAGTTCCTGCCGGCAAGTTGTCTGGTGCCCAAAGTACTTGATGGGTACCCGCTGATTGCCAGGCGTTTACCAGCATTTCCACTGTTTTCCCGGCAGTATCGGCAATGCGGATTTGGGTTGGTCCACCCAATGATTCGTATTCAATCGTGGTCGCCACTGTAAATGGATTCGGTGCAAAACGCAGGTAAGACCGGCCAGCCTGCTGATTGGCTTCATGTGTTGCCGTAGAGACGCAAGGCGTGGATGAATCGAACAGGTTGAGATAGGGCAGGTTGTGCAGCACAATGCCCTGCACATCGGCATCGGGCACACAGAACCAATCCCGCAATACGGTGCTGTATACCGACCTGAAATCAAACTGCATCGGCACATTATCTTCATCGGTCGGATTGTTGGGAATCACAGGATTGTCGCCCAAAATTCCGCCTTTCACATATTTGCCAAACACAAACATCGGAGCCGCCGCGCCGTGATCGGTGCCACCGCTGCTGTTACTGACTATCCGCCGGCCAAATTCGGAAGTGGTGATGCCCGTGACCCGGCCGGAAGTGCCCTGGTAATCAAGGTCATCACTGAATGCTTTTACGGCATTACTCACCTGTCCTAACAGGTCGGCATGGGCACCAGTAGTATGGTCATTCGCATCCACCTGTTCGGCGTGGGTATCGAACCCATCAATAGTAACGATATACAAACGGGTTTTCAGCCCTCCTGCGATCAGCCTGGATATGATTTTTAATTTGGTGGCCAGTTCTGTGTCAGGATAGGCAATTTGCTGCGAAACAGCATTATATGCGTCAATAACCGATTGATTATAGGCTCGCGATTGTTTCGCGATAGCGCGCACATAAGCGAGTTGTTCCCCCGCAGGTGTATTGGGCGCAGGGTCCTGAACACCAGCTACGAGATTGTAAAAAGAGTCAGCATTCGGGATTACATATCCCATACTGGTTTGTGGTCCCATCAACGAGAGCGACAAGGAATACCCGATTTCTACCGCCAATGGATGCGGCATTTCAGGATTGGGGTAATCGTTCGGATAGTTGGGGTATTCATAATTCAGGTACCGCCCTGCCCACCCACTGGGCAAGTATTCATTGGCATCGGCGCCCGACATCCAGATATCAGTCGCCCGGAAATGGCTGTAATTGAAATTCGGATAACCCACGTTTTGGACCACTTGAAGCCGTCCGCTGTCGTACAGATCGCGCATGCCGTTCATGGCAGGGTGCAGCCCTACTTTATCGGTAATTTTCAGGACCCCATTTTCCGGGAGGACCACTTCCTGGCGACTGGTCATTAATTGATCGTACTGATCCAGGGGTACAACGGTATTTAAACCGTCATTTCCACCAGCCATCTGAATAATCACCAGTACATGATCGGTATCGGTGGTGGGTGCATTGATGAATGACTGGACCGGACTACCGGCAAATGCGGCAACGCCGAAGCCGTTTAGCACCGTCGGAAGGGCTACGCCAGCACCTATATTTTTGAGAAATTTTCTACGTTGCATGGAAAGCGTATGGAAAGGTGAGAAGTAAAAAACTTACATCAATTGAGACTCTTCTCTTTGTAATAAAATCCAGAAAAACGCACGAAGGCGATCTTGTACCACGCCTTTAATCGTTTCATCAACAGGGTTGGCGATATAGGCTTCCCAGGCGATAGTCCAATAATAATCGGAGGGTAAACCATTGAGCATAATGGATTTAAAATAATTCTTTACCGCCTTGGAGACCGGAAGTCCCAGCATAAATTGCACTGCTTCATCGATCAATACATTAATGTCGGAGGGTTCCGTGAGCGTTTTTGCCCATTCCAGCACATCGAAAATCGCCACATTATTCACACCGTAAATACCCACAAAAATCATGGCTTCTGTGAATTGTCCCCGCTTGGGCAACGTACTGGTGTTGATCCAGATTTTGTCGAGGGCTGGTTTCTGGTAGTAGGCCTGCCAACCTGCCACATTAGGTGGTTCTCCGGGCATCTGCAGCATATCGTTGGTCCAAAAACAAAGGACCAGCGGGATATAAAAATTGTCGAGCAGGTCGCTATTACCTGGCAATTGCACCTTCAAAGGACGCCAAAGTCCGGCAGCAAAATCAACTGGGCTTTTCAAAATAGCCCCCCTGTTGAGCTGATCAAAAAAGTGTTCACTTTTAAAAAGTGTATCCAGCACTGGCAGGATATCATAATTGTTATCGCGGAATACCTGCGCCAATGGTTCGATCACATTCACTTCTGTAGCAGCGTCGATTTGGTGAAAAACAAAAAAGCGATATAATTTTCGGCACACATATTTTGCAGCTTCCTGTTGATCAAACAACATATCCAGGAATTCATTCAATTCCGTTTCGCCTGCATTCAGGCCCGATTGGCCCTGAATAAGGCGGCTGCCGTAAAACGAGGAGAATTGCTTATCCTCCGTGTCGTGCGAGAACGGATCAAAAGCGGTATACTGGCCGTTGGTGCGCCAACCTGTGAGCAGCCGTGCAGCGGTTTTTACATCTTCCTCCGTAAAATATTGCGGTAGGTCTTTGCCGATTACAAAGAGTTCCTGAATTTCCCGGGCGTAGTTTTCATCGGGTTGGGTGGCCGAATTGAGGTAACCATTGAGGTAGATCAACATGGCAGGATCCAGGGTAATCTGCTTCATCATGGTTTTGAAATTCCCCAATGCATTTTCCCGGATGGTATTTACATAATGGTACAAAGCACCGCCAAAAAACACCCCATAAAATTGAATGGGCACGTGATTATGCCAAAACATCGTCATTTTTTCGCGGATACTGCGGTCGCCCTTCAAAATTTCACGGGTCCACCAAGCGCGTACGCTTTGCACGCGATAGCCCTCATTCACTGCGGGATCGTAGTCTTCATTGACAAAGACTTCTCCAAAAGGCACATTGGGATCTATAAAATCAGGGTTATTGTAATCATTTACCGGCAATGGCGGCGGTGTGTACGGCGCATACAGCAGTTCATTGACCGCTTCCTCCATGGTCATCCCCGAGAAATGATCCACATCAGCTTTTACAAAACTGTACATGGTACGGCGCATCAGGTGAATGACCTCATCGGAAGTCCACGGCCCTGAATAAGGCGAGAGTCCCGAAAGCAGCACTGCCGCAGCGCGCTGTTCGAGTCGATCATTCAGTATTTCAGATAAAGCAGGTGGCGCATCAGCATCCGCCGCAGGTGTGACAGGCTTCACCGTCAATCGTTTACGGGTGGACAGCGTAAGAAAAGCCCGTCGGTCAAGGTGGCTCATAAGCAGATAATAACAGGTTCGGTAATAGAACAGGAAAGATAAGGAATAGCCAACTTTTGATTTATTTTTTTTTGACTTTTCGAGCGGGAAGGTGTTACCTTATTTTTCGAGGAACGAAAAAAATAAGGTAACACCTTCCCGCGGACGGAAGTTTATTATCAAATTTCATCCGTTTATTATTTTCTCTGAAATTGTCCGGCAGGCCAGGAACGCCCCTCCGGCAGGTGTTACCTTATTTTTTGCTGCCGCAAAAAATAAGGTAACACCTGCCGGAGGACGCCTACCGCACCACCACAACTGGAAGGGTCTGGTATAGCTGATTGTTGTTTCCAACCACTGAAAGTGCATAGTTTCCTGGCGTATACCCTTTGACCGGGATCGAAAGAATTTGTAAGCCTGAACCTGCAGGAATGGATTGGCGGGCAATGGTTTTCCCAGAGAAATCCGTCAAAAAGAGGGATAAACCTTCCGGAATGATCCCTTTAAGAGCGATATGAATATGCGTTATGGCAGGATTAGGGTAAACCGACACCTCCCATGTAAATGCTGCTGCCACATCGTGCGTGCTTACAGCAACTGCTGCTCCTGGTGTTCCGCCAATATTCAGACTAACAGACCAGTGGTAACCAAAATGGTTGTCGGGCAGCACAGGATCTAATTCAATAGAGCGGCCCAGCAAGGTATTACCCACAGGCCAGGGAACATGGTTGTCGTAGCGCACAAAATCAACAAGCAGGCCGTTGGCGTCAAACAAGTGAATCACTTCACCTTCGTCGCGGAGTTTTCCAGAAACCCATTCATATACCGGATAAGTAGCGCCGGTGAAATTGGCGGCGGACTTTGCCACCACGACATACCCGCCTGGAGCGATTAAGGCACCTGCCGGAAATACAAAATCAACAGCAGATCGGAGGGAGTATCCTTCCAAATCAACGGGACTATTGCCGGGATTGTACAATTCCAGGAATTCGCCTGTAGTTGTTAAAGTGTCGTTGTACAAAATTTCCGAAATCAGTATTTCCGGATTGCCCGCGTATACAGGTAAAGTAATGGCCCCCAAATTGGAGCCGTTCGCACCAGTACCAATGGCCGGAGAACCAGCCTCCAAATGGAAATTAAACCAGGTAGGATTAACGAACTTCGGATCATCGTTAATGGAACCGGGATAACTGATGGAATCGAGATCGGAAAGACCGTTGTTCAGGGTAATAGAAGAAAATCCATCGGCAATATAGGCGCTGGATGCAGCATTCGACACGATACAATCGGTCACCACGCCCGAGCCGCCGAGGTACCCCGGATTTTTCTCATAGGCAGCAATACCCGACTGATTGCCAAATAAAGTACAATGGTCGATCTGCACCTGACTCTGATCTTTTAAGGCAATCCCAATGGCCGTATAGGCAATCGTATTGTCCCTGATCGTTGCAGAGGATTGTTGTCCGACGGAAATACCTTTGTCGAAACAATGATAAATAAAATTACCTTCAATCACCAGGTTCCGGCATTTTTCCCCAATATCAAGGCCATCGCAATTGTCGCCCCGAAAATCGTGTATGGTATTATTCCGAACAATACCATCGATCACACCATCGTAATCTATGGCATCCATATCTGCTTGAAAACCTCCTTCAAAGGTGCAGTTTTCAATCCGTGCATGCCCTTGTTTGACATTGATACCATCGCCGGTTACCACGGAGCGCACGTTGGAGTTGGTAAGCGTCACATCAGAAAAACGGGCAAAAACAGGATTGTCATTTACATGGGTCAAATCGAGGTGGTCCATAGTCAAATCTGACCGGTATGCGGAAATAGCAGCCGGGTAATAATACCGGTGAACGCCGGCAGTGGCATTCTCCAAACGCAAATAATTCAAGTTCGAAGGCGCTGTTGCATCTTTAAAAAACACACCGCCCCAGGTGGTTGAACCTGGCTTGTTTTTGACCACAACGGGCGCACTTTCAGTGCCATTAACCTGCATTTGCCCATGTACCCAAAGATTAGCGTGATCCGGAAATTGAATTTCCACCCCTGGTTCAACGGTCAAAGCAGCATTGGGCTTTACCACCACATCACCAGCAGCGCGGTAAGGCGAACACGCTGCAGTCAACGTCATATTTTGGAAAATCGTGTCGGGCAAAATGCCGCAGGAACCATCGGATTCAAAGACCGCTTTGATCGTCCATAGTTCAGCATCCAATGTCACATCAATGACTGGATTGACGCCCAAAACAGTGCCTGAACTACCAGAAGATGCTTTTAATTCAAAATCAAAACTGATGTCGGAACTATTGGCACTTGCCTGATGGACTTCCACCGTGAGTACATTGTCTCCTGCGACCAGAGCAGTAGTCGGCAAATTTAATTCATTCCAGACGCCTTCACTGGCCGATGACAAAGCGAAATCTGTAAATTGAATGACTGGTGTGGAGGACATATTGAACCGCCACACTTCCTGACCGTTGAGGTAAACTACCGCACCGTCATCAACGAGCATTCTGGCGATGAGACCGGAGGTGTTTACAGGATCGGCCACCGTGAATTTTTGACGAAAATAATAGGCAGGAATTTTATTGTTCGCATCACTGCCGAAATCCAATACGGTATTTTCATCGCCTTCGCCGTAACCCAACTGGGCTGGACCGGATGTCCAGGACTGGTCATTAAATGCTGTAGTGTTCCAATCTGTTGTTGGAGCAGTACTAGCATCCCGGTATTTCCAGGTGGAGCCTGCGCCGATCAAAGTAGTCTGTTGGGTGGATAATTTTTCCCACCGTACAAAATTAAAACCAGGGCGCGCTGCTGCGGTAAGGGTAAAATTGCGGTTCTGAAAATATTTACCTGTCCATGGGTAGGAAGGCACTTTAATGTCGTGCAGGCGAATAAATCCGTGAGATAGATCACTGACCGTCAGGTTAAGCGTAGTGGTTTCGGCGAGACCGAAAAACGACTTGAGGTCATTCCACATAAATACATTGCGCTGCACACCGAAGAGTTTGAGGTCATTCACTTCATTTTCCCAAAAGGCAACTGTAGGAATACCATTACCGTAACTGGAAGTGGTACCCGTCCAGCGGTTGACATGATTGGGTATTTCTTTGCGAATCCAATTGGCGTGTTTATCCACTAATTTATTCACCGTTACCGGATTAAAAGTTACATATAAATGATCGGCAAACCGGGTGATAAATTGCTGTTTAAAGGTGTTATTTTCCAGCATTTTACGCAAAAAAAGAGTACCCCAGGCCGGATTAGTCCAATCCTGCCCGGTTGTGGAAGTGGCCCAGGCCATAGCAGTTGTGCCGACATTATTAGGATCAAAGCCGCGATCATAATCATGCAGGAGCCAGCGCCATTTGGAAGTATTGGATTTCCCTTTAAACAAAGCAATATTGTGTCCCCAACTGGTATTAGCCGTAAAAATCTGCGAAATAATATAATCCGAAAAGTCGCGGGTATCAACAACAGCACTTAGGTTTTGAAAAGCGGCATCACCCGACACACCATTGGTCAACATGGCGACCATTTGCTGGTAAGCAATATCATTCCCTTCTTTTATTTCGGCATTATTTTCAATATAATCTAAACTGTCCGGATCAATACCATGATAATATTCGGTATAGTCCTGGTCTTGTTTTTCGCGGATATTCTGAATACCAATATATTGTCCATTGATATAAACGATACAGGGCCGGAAATCCTGTACATCAAGGTCTGCCTGTTGCTGAATCAACGATTGCATCATGCCATCCCGGAAAAGCGTATAGGACCAGTCACTGCCGGAGCACCGCAATACGATATCCCCAAATTGTTTCCTCGGATTACCCGGGAACAATTGGTAATCAAAATGGGTATTGCCATATTGTTTTCTGGAATAAATATTCAGCAGTTTTTGGGGCAATATCCACGCGTTTTCGCCTCCCACCTGTACGCCGGCATCGTGGTGAAAACCCAATATACCATCTGGTTCATAAAATTCCATGTGCACCGGATACTCCCAGGTTGGTTTATAATCCTGAACGTATAATCCACTATCGGCTGCATAAAAGTAATCGGGATGCGTAGACAGGGACATGACCGGCAATCCACGTTGATCGAAATTCTCGTCGATAAAATAAGTATTGGTTGCCACAGGCCCGGGGATTCGGTTGGGATAAAAAATACGTGCTTTGACAACCGTTGTTGCACTTAATTGAAGTGATTGGGCATACACAGGACTATCGGAGGATGGATCGGCGCCATTAGTGGTATACCGTAGGGTTCCAATACTATTCAGGTTTTGGATTTCCACAGTCAGGCTGCTTTGAAAAAAGCCTCCATTGATGGAAAAAACAGGTACTTGCAGTACGAAATCTTCATAAAAAGTACTTGTTCCATTACTTGCACCGGGCGTGGGTTTCGTGAAATACCCCCAAGGAAAACCGCCATCAGTTTTCCTTCCAAAGGAAATATCAGTGGTCTGTTCCCCAAAAAATGTGGCATCCTGCTGTTGGCCGGTAGAATTAAACAATGCCACTTCTTCACCAGCACTGCCCAACTTATAGCCAGTGTGCAGCCCAGTATTTTCCCCGTCTGCCCAAATTAACAAGTATCCGGATGATGGCAAAACAGTGCCACTTGGGAAAAACCATTTTAGAGAATCGCTGGCATTGTCAGTGAGGCTCCATCCGGAGAGATTGACAGCAGTGTTTCCGGTATTGTACAGTTCAATCCAATCGGCATAATTGCCGAAATCAGGATCAGTAATATTGGAGGCATTGGAAGCCATCAATTCATTAATGACGACCTGAGCATTTAATTTTGGAGAAAAAAAGAAAAGAACGCTTATAAAAAAGCATAGAAACAGGTATAAATTACGCATAAAGGCAAGTTAGCAACTACAAACAGGCCATCAGGCTTATTTGTGATTATTTTGTCAGCAGGGATAAAAAGAACAAACTAGCTGCATTCGGGTCATTAATTTCCGGAATGTCACTTTTATAAGTAGCAGAACGGACAATTTCCGTTCTGCTACTTACGAATTCGGCACGAGTTAAACTGTCGTTTTGACGTCTTTTTTACCGAGTTTTTTCATTAGGTAATTGACGGTGATCATTACGGTCAAGCCAATGGCATAAGAGGCCATAAACAGTAGCCAGCCATAATCATCTTTTTGGAGCGCTTCCTTTTTAGCCGTTAATCCCCACAGATTGACCAATCCTTTTTTGACAAAAAATTGAGAAACTAATGACGATGCCCATAATCCGGCAAGATAGCCGACTGCAAGGTTGGTCACCTCACCGGCCACAAATTGAAAAAACTTTTTCATGCATTCATAATTTTGGCAGAAAGATAGCACTTTTTTTATTGCAGTCCCGTCCCACGGCCTTTAATCATCGGCTTACCGTTTACTTCCACCAAAGTATCATGCTTGTACCGCGCCTCGAAGATCAGGCGGCTATCTGTTCCCCATTTACGGAGGTATCCATTTTTTGAATTTTGATCAAAATTAGTTACAAATTCAAGTTTGCGATCTTCATACCAGAGGGTATCCCCTCCCTGCTGCAATCCATTGTTATAATATTGCACCTCCTTTACCTTTCCGCTTGGGAAATAGATGACAGTTCGGCCAACCTGTTTATCATCTACAAACATGCGTTCGCCCATCAATTTTCCATCGGGGAAGTAATCGGTCATTTTGCCGTTTTTCTTTCCTTCTTTTATCTCGATCCGCCGCTGGATGGCACCGGATTCAAAGTACTGTAACTGTTCTGTTGTTTCCTTTTGGGCAGGAGGATTAGTACAGGCCTGATGAAAGAATAAGATAATAAACAGCATACTGGCAAAAAAATATTGACAACCTTTAATCTCTTTCATATTGACAACCAAATAACTGTAAAATAAAATCCCAGATAAGCTCTTGCTCCAACGATATATTTTTTGAGGGCTGTATCAGGTATATTAATTATCATATACCTGATACAGCCCTCAAAAAATATATCTACAAAAAAATATTACTTCTTCCAGGGCAGAGCATTCACTTTACGGCCAATCTGGCTGCCGTAACGAACACCCTCTTCAGCATCCATACGGAAGTGTACACCCAGTGGTACACGTGACCAGGCATTTTCCTGCGCCATTTCGAAAAAACTTCCAAAAGAACGTGGTTTGCCTTCAAATTCAGAACGGTACTCATGACAGTGGTCAGCCATTCCATAGGCATAACCGAAAACGCTTCCCAATACTTCCGCTCCAGCAGCTCCCATAGTGGAGTGGCCCGATGGGTATGCCGGGAAGGAAGGGGTAATGCCCTGATCGCCAGTAAGCGGGTTGTACAATGCAGGCTTCCAGGTTGGGTCAATCACGCGATTGATATACGTCTGTGGACGCTCTACGTTGTAGTAATATTTTGATTTCCAGCAACCTGCAGAAGCATCGTTGAGGGCGATACCCATTTTAGCAGACATGTAAACAGCCGTTTCAAGATTGCTTTTTTCTGCTTTTAGCACCTGATCGCCAATGGCTAACCAACGTGGGCCAGGACTGAAAGTTAAATTAAGCAAATCATCACTCCAGAACTCCCCCACCCATTCATCTTCGTAAGAAAGGGTGGGTGTATTTTGCGCGTATACTTCGAGTGCCTGAGAATACAGGTCGGAGTTAGTGCTGGTGCTGTAAGGCAGTGGTGGCCGACAAATTTTGTCTTCGTTACCGATGGCGAAGGTGCGCACACCACCCCAAACACCACCCATCGGTTTGCCTGGACCTGGGAAAGTTGGTTTCCAGTCACCGTCTTTATTATAGTGGGAAGCCCAGTCATACCCCTGAAAAGGATCGAGGTAATGATCGTGACCAACCGCATCTGTTTTGGAGAATTCCCAGACAGCCGCAGCAATAGATTGGCCCAATTCTTTAGATCGGTCATACACTTCTGCGCTTACTTCTCCCTTGTAGCGCTCTTCAAATGACGCACGGGTATTTTGAATTAAATCTTTCAATTCTGTTGATGCCTGTGGGAAAAACCGCGTCATCAGGAAAGCATAACTGCTATTGATGATCGTCGGATAGTGATACTCCAGCGTTTTATTTGCTTTAGGAACATCAATACCAAACCGGGAAGCCATAGATTGGTACTCCGGCATACCACTGATACACCCTTCATAGTTGGCTATGCCAATATGGGCTAATGCGCGCGGAGCAGGACCCGGGCGATATCCGGCAGCATAACGCTCGACTTGAAGGAATACTTCATTCCAGGTATACAGGACTTCATTGTCCAAGTTCTTCACTAAGTTTTCTGTAGCAACTGTGGGAGCAGGATCTTCCTCCTGTTTACAGCTGCTTATGACAACTGCAGTAGTGGCCAGAATCCCTAGAAAAAGAAGAAAAAAATTGTAATTAAATTTCATGTGTGAAAATTAAATTTTAAAAATTACAGGATAATAAATTGCAGCACAACGAGTATGCATGACAACTGCGAGCAAAGGTCGGGCCAATATTAAAACCAACTTATTAAAAAGTCATTAAAATATTAACACCATAGCAGCAGAACAAGAAACAATTTTAGGAAAAGAATGGCGTTGTCTCCACCCAAAACGCCCTATCTTTCGTCCTATAAATCGGCAGGACACTTGTCACCCTGACATTTTTCAGGCCCTTTTTGAAAAACAAGATCAAATTAATCTAAAATAAGAATGGACGATACACTTCTGGCCCGAATGAAGGAAGCCATGGCTCATGCCGCCACCGAAAAAACACCATCTACCCGCAAGGTAAGGCAACGCCGCTTATGGTATAGTGCTGTTGCTGCCGTTGCAGCGCTGCTCATTTTTGTGTTTTGGCCCTGGAACAAAGGCCCCATGTTGGTACAAACCGGAATCGGGGAACAAAAAACGATTGCCCTGCCCGATGGCTCCATTGTAACAATGAATGCGGTATCTGAATTGAAAATAGAAACTGCTGAATGGTCAGATGTTCGCCAGATAACTTTGCATGGAGAGGCTTTTTTCGACGTTTTAAAGAATTCGGACGTTCCATTTTATGTTATCACAACGAATGGGAAAGTCACCGTGCTGGGCACCTCTTTTTCTGTATTCGACCGGGAAAAAACTTTCGAAGTTGCCTGCTACAGGGGGTTGGTAAAAGCAGAAAGCAGCGGTATATTGATGGAAATCCCGGAGACCCGAAAAATTGCTTCATCGGGTAATGGCAACTGGCTCAATTCGGAAGTCAATGAAGGTGATACGCCACCATGGACCAAAGGACAATCGGCCTTTTCCAATGCGCCACTGACGGTGGTAATTGCCGAATTGGAACGCCAATATGGCATACATGTCGAATCCAAAGTCGCCATTGATCAACAATTCACCGGCGCATTTCCGAATAAAAACCTGAACGCAGCATTGGAAATCATCTGCGAAATACTCCAACTCAAGTACAAGGAAAATGACAGCAAAAATATTCTGCTGGAAGACAAGTAGACCAAATGTATCGTTTCGCTTACCGGTTCCTGTTCGGTTGGAAAGATTTCTTTTGCCGCTGGGTATCCTTCCGAATTATCAGACCGGCCCAAGGCGGTACCGCAAATCTCTTGGTACTGTTTAAATGGTAGGAATGACCACTTATATGGCTATCTTTGCAGTCTTTATAAGACTTTTTTCTCATTGATGGTAATCTCAAGATGGTTAAGCAAGGCAGAAATTTTCATTATCCGGCACCCGATAGTGAGGGGCTTGGTTGAATGGTCCAAAAACCATTCACTGCCGGGATTAAAACGGATACCACTCTACAATTTAATTCAGTTTATCTTCGCAGAGTTAAAAAAAGATGCATTAGTGACTAGGGCCAACAGTATGGCCTTTAGTTTTTTTTTAGCGATTTTCCCTTCTATCATCTTTTTAATCACTTTGTTGCCTTACCTGCCTTATGGCGACGATTTTTTTGTGACCCTTCATCAATCCATCCGGGAAATGATTCCGGGGCAAGGGGGCAATTGGGTTTTTGAAACCATCCAGGATCTTTTGAAAAATGAAAGGGTCAATTTACTGTCTATCGGTTTTGTTTTGGCCGTTTGGTTTGCCAGCAACGGTATGATGTCGATGATGAATGGCTTAAGAAAAGAATACGGTCAGGTATTCGCCAAACATGATTTTTGGCAATCCCGACTCATAGCGATACAACTGACCTTCCTGCTTTCATTAACGTTATTCGCCTCCATGGTTTTAGTCATTCTTGGGAATACCATACTGGCCTTTGTATTTCAATACATTAAGGCAGACTGGCTCACCAAAATGACCTTCTTTGCCTTCCGGTGGATCGTTATATTATTGCTCTTTTATTCAGGTATTTCCTTTATTTACCGGTATGGCTCCACCTTGCGCAAACGAATTCCGTTCATTAATGCAGGGGCTACTTTAGCGACCATCCTTTCCATCGGCGCATCGTGGGGATTTTCGTTTTATGCTGATAATTTTGCTGCGTACAATACTATTTATGGTTCTATTGGGACCATTATCGCCTTCATGCTCTGGATTCAGATCAATTGTACGATTCTGCTGATTGGTTTTGAATTGAACGCTGGAATAGCGGTGATCCGGTCACAACGGGATGAGGCGGAGTCTCAGTAGGCATTTCTCCCTTCCCTACTGTTGCCAAGCGCTTCTCTTTCTGATTTTTTCAGGTTTTTCACCACCTGTTCATAAGAATGATCGACGAGTTTTTTGATCAAAACGTCGTCCAATACTCCTGTACAATCCACCGTATTCCAGTGTTTTTTATTCATGTGCCAGCCTGGCTTTATTTCCTGGAATTGCTCCCGCAGCTCCTCAGCGTAATCGGGGTCACATTTAAGATTGATTGTAAAAATTTCACTGTCAAGGCCCGTAATTGCGAATATTTTCCCGGCGACCCGCAAGCAGAGTGTGAATTCATCAAATGGAAAATTCTCGCTTGTGGCGGGTTTAGAAAGGGCGTATTCCCTGAATTGTTCGATATCCATAGTAAGCCAATCAGATTTGGTTTTGCAAAATTACTGCAATCTCATAATATCTGGCATAAAGACAATTTCCCTGTTGAACGTTCGTTTTCCTGTCAATTATACCTGAACATGAATTTATTCCGTGCGATTGCTTTTTTTGCCCTCTTTTTCACCCTGTTACCAAATGGGCGTGCCCAGTCCAAAATAAAACCGGCTGAGCCACTTTCCAAAGCTTCCACAGAACGGATGCACGCGACCGAAGACACGCTGGCTATTCTGGCTTATGCTGTGATCAATGATTCCATAGAACGGGAACGTTTTGCGGCTTGCCGACAGTTGATTACGGGTCTGGTAAAATCATTAAAAACAGAAAATTCGTTCAAATATCCTTTTGATCGCCTGAAAAGCATATCCATTTTAGCACCTCCGGACAGCAGTTTTCGTATTTTCACCTGGCAATTATTTGTCAACGATTCCACTTACCGGTATTACGGGGCACTACAGCGGAATAGTAAGGATTTGGTGCTGTTTCCGCTGATCGACCGGAGTAGTGAAATGGACGTACCCGCACCCCGGAATGAAATTTTAACGCCCGATCGGTGGTATGGCGCACTATATTATAATCTGCGCCAATTCGACACCAAACAGGGCAGAAAATACCTTCTTTTTGGCTATGACGCCTATACTTTTTTTGAAAAAAGAAAAATCATTGATGTACTGAGTTTTGACAAAGAGGATAAACCCATTTTGGGGGCACCCGTTTTTCACCGGGATACGATGCTCCGGAGTGGTCAGGAACAGCGAATGATTTTGGAATACTCCGCAGAAGCCAGTGTGAAGTGCAACTGGGACGAACTGTATAAAATGGTCCTGTTTGAGCACCTTATCCCAATGGGCAGCCCGTTTGGCAGGGGATTGACCTATGTACCCGATGGCAGCTACGACGGATTGCGTTTTGAAAAAGGGAGATGGGAGTTTATTACCCGGGTCTTTCATGATGTCCAGGCGGAACCCCCTTCTATAGAATCAGCGACGGATAAGGATAAAAACAAGGATATTAACGGGCATGTTCGTAAAGAAAAAAAGAAAAAAAAGAGTGTGAAGAAGGGGTAGTCGGGCTGAAGCCCGACCTCCTATGCGACTTCTCCTCCACAGGACGAACCAGCTCCTGCCGTACACCCGTAACAATGCTGATTTAACACTATTGAGCGATCCACCAACCGGTCAAAATCAAAATTTTTGATATGATTAGCGTCATTTAATGCCACTTTAAGGTCGAGCATTTGATTGAAATCGCAGTCGTATAAGTAGCCATCCCAACTGATCGAAATGGTATTGCGGCACATCACGCCTTCCACGGTGGAAGGATTGAAAGCCGTCACTAATTGCGACATATACTCCTCATAATTATCAGATTCCAACAAATATTCCAGAAACCTGCTGATCGGCATATTGGTAATCGCAAAAAGGTGATTGAACTCAATATCAAATTTTCGTTTTAGTTGTGTCTTGAATTCCCGCTCTAATCCTGCCTGTCCGGAAGGCAAAAATGCGCCAGTAGGGTTATACACCAGATCAAGTTCCAGTCCAGAGCCTTCCTTTCCGTAACCCACCGCATTCAGCCGCTGCAATGCCGCAATAGAATCTTCAAAGACTCCATCGCCCCGTTGTGCATCGGTACGAGTTTTGCTGAAATAAGGCAAAGAGGAAACTATTTTAACCTGATGTGCAGCGAACCAATCCGGCAGGTCATGGTATTTTTTATTGGCCATGATGATTGTAAGGTTGCACCGGTCAATTACTGCTTTACCCAGTTTGCGGCATTCTTCCACGAACCACCTGAAGTTGGGATTCATCTCCGGAGCACCACCTGTAATATCCACTGTTTTGATATCATATTGGGCGAGTATTTCAAGACAACGTTCCAACGTTGCCCGGCTCATATTTTCAATTTTTTTGTCAGGGCCGGCATCCACGTGGCAATGGCCGCAGGTTTGATTGCACAGTTTTCCAATATTGATTTGGAAAACATCAATACCTGTAGGATGCAAAGCGGGGAATCCGGCTTCCTTGACTTTATCGGAAAAGGTAGGGAACTTATAGTCCACCAGTTCTTTGCCATTCAATACCTTCAATTGAAAAAAGCCTTCAGAAAGGGCTTCTCCGCGTGCAGAGAGCGATTTTATTTTTTGATGAATAGACATTCGTAAACAACAATAATTGATGCGTGGAGAATCCCTGGAAAGGGAGTTTGCCGGAATAAGTGACCGCGTTGAATTGAAGTCAGGTTTATAAAATATTGATTTGCAGGAAGAAAAATCCAGGATATGCTCTTACATAGTCATTTTCTTAGCGTGTTTCATCATTTGTGTGGAGTATACCAATGTGATACCAGCTTTCATGGCAGCGGCTACATGAACCGCTTCCATCATTTGTTCTTCATCAGCGCCTGTTTTGAGGCAGGTAGAAGTGTAGGCATCGATACAATAGGGACATTGCAGCGCATGAGAAACAGCCAAAGCAATGAGTGCTTTTTCTCTTTCGGTAAGTGCGCCTTCTTTCATGACCTCACCATAGTAATCAAAAAATTTCTTCCCCATTGGCTCCTGCCACTCTCCGATTTTACCAAAACTGGCTAAGTCTTCAGCCTCAAAGTATGTCTTTTCTTTACTCATTGATTTGAATTTTTTTTTAAAAAAATCAGCAACAACCGCCCCCATCATAGAAGTACGTGGACGGAGAAATAAATATATCGTCGCGCCCCAGATTTCCCAAAGCAGCAGTCGTTTTATCACATACAGACAAAGGCCTATTTTTACCTAACAAATGCCCATTATTATCATCAAAAGCATCGTCATTGCCATAATAAATGGCCGTATTCCCTGAAAAAACGCAAGGACCATCAACAGGCATGGGGTCTTTGACAGCGCACACCTCGACACTTTCGATATAAATTAACTGATCGGGCAATTGCCACATTGGCGTGGTGGAGCAACACAAACCAACATTAGGCGCTAAGGCTGCTTCCCGGTAAAAATCAGTAGTAACTTCTAAATAGTGCTCCTCGTGCATGAAGAAATGAAATTAAAAAAATATAAGTAACGATGAATTAATACTCGATGACAAAAGTAAATGAATCCGGCTAAACAATGACAACAAGCCGGTGAGATAGTCCTGATGCCGACAATATTTACGAGCAGATTTTCTATTTAGTTTTTTAATCAACTACAAACGAACAACCACTGCACGTGTTTGTTGCAGTTTTAGCGATTTATCGATTTTAGAACCCGGTCATTGGAATTGGGTGGGATTGGTGGCCATATTTTCCGTTTATCTGCGTTCTTCGTCGGTTAAAATGTCCCGCATTATGCCTTTCCTTACGCCTGGATGAACAAAAATCTATCACGCCATGCACAAGCTATTCGGTGGATGCAGCACTAGTGTCTCGACCACTAGTGCCGCATCCACCGAATAGCCTGTGAATAGACGGCCATATTTTCCGTTCATCTGCGTTCTTCGTCGGTTAAAATGTCCCGCATTAAGCCCTCCTCAAGCCTTGATGAACAAAAAATCTATCGCGCCAATTCACAGGCTATTCGGTGGATGCGGCA
>JBILHQ010000283.1:0-6438 GCA_044350415.1 Saprospiraceae bacterium
CGTTTTTTAAGATAAAACTCAACGGGGTTTTAGGGTATTGGCCTGGCGTGCACCTGTTTCCAACGAAAATATCAAGATCGCCGTCATGGTCATAATCATTAACGGCCACTGCCCCGGCACTTTCCGTTTCCATGGGCAATGCGCCAATAGATACAGTCATGTTGCCTTTTCCATCATTCTCGTAAAGCCGGTCCTGATAATTGGGGACGCCTGCCGGGAGTTCATTGCCGCCACTACCGATATAAAGGTCAAGGTCTTTGTCGCCATCTGCATCAAACATCAGCGCTTCGGTATCTTCATAACTGGTATCTTTTGAAAATGGAGCCGTTATCATTTTAAAATGATTGCTTTTATCTTGTACCATCAATGCACCTGACGAACGAAAGGCACCGCCGATATAAAAATCCTCCAGACCATCACCGTTGATGTCGCCCTGCGCAATGCCCGGCCCCCTATCGGAAAACTGGTGCGGCAGCAGTCGTTCGCGATCAAAATCATGGTATTCATTTTCTTTATGCCGGAAAATTGCACCATATTGGTTGGAATAATCACTAAATAATGTTGCTGCTTTCGCTGGTTGAGTAATCGGCGTTCCTTTTTGGGCATCGGAATATTTCAGTGTAATCCGTTGATTGGCAGGAATATGATCCAGGTTTTGCACTTTTCCATCGGGCCATTGCACTTTCAGGTGATCCACTTCGGTGGCTTTCCCGATCCCAAAGTGCAGGATGGCTTCAGAGCTGGATAAAAAGCCCCGCGATGGATTAGCATCAGCCATTTGTTGCTGATCATTTGCTGTAATTCTCACCAGGGTGCCGATCCCGCCTTTGTTTTGTTCACTGCCTTGCAGGATTATTTGCAGGTAGTTGCCCTCGTTGGATTCCCGGGTTTTGTTTTGATAAATGAAGGAGGGTTTATTGGAGTTACTGACGATAAGGTCTAAGTCGCCATCATTATCCAAATCCGCATAAACCGCTGAATTCGAAATAGATTTTTCGGAGAATCCCCATTTGGCAGACGCATCCTCAAAAGTAAGATCACCTTTGTTGCGGAACATGTAGTTGTGAATCTCAGTTGTAGGAATCTGGTTCAAATGCGTTACAGCATCTGCTACGTCTTTGCCTGATTTAATCACTGAATCCAGGGTAAAATTGATATAATCCAGATTGGTTACATCGCGGCGTTGGCCATTGGAAATGAAGAGGTCGCGAAAGCCGTCATTGTCGAAATCCACTGCCAGGGGAGCCCAGCTCCAATCGGTGTTGGCTACACCAGCCATACAGCCTATTTCACTAAAAGTGTTGTTGCCATTATTGATTTGAAGCGTATTTCGCATGAATTGATGGCCATAACCATAACCAACTAGTGAATTATAACGCCCATTTTCCATAGCGGTAGCCAATATTTTTTGTCGCTTAACGCTTTCCGGATTCATATCCACTACCATCAGGTCCAACAGTCCGTCATTATTCATATCTGCAATATCTGCTCCCATCGAAAAGTGGCAGGTATGGCGCATATAGGTATCAATCCGGTCGGTGAAGGTGCCATTTCGGTTATTGATAAAAAGATTGTCGGGCTCGATATAGTCATTACAAACGTAAATATCAGGATAGCCGTCAGTATTGAAATCCATGACAACAGCACTGAACCCGAACGCTTGTTTTTGAATACCTGCCTGCTTACTGATATCGGTAAATTTCCCGTTTCCATCGTTGCGGTACAAGCGGTCTGAAACGAACTCATTATCTACTTTATTCGTATGCTTGAAGGTATTACCAACCTTTGTTACCCGTACATTTGAGACTTGCGTAAAATCTTCCGGGTGATTGACCAGGTACATATCCAGGTCGCCATCCAGGTCAAAATCAAAGAAATTAGCCGTATTGGAAGAGCAGCCTGTACTTAGGCCGTAATCGGCGGCACTCTCCGTGAATGTCATATCTTTATTGTTGATAAACAATAAATTACCCCGCTCCGACGGCGATCTTGAGCTGCGGCATTGATAAATATCAGGCCATCCGTCCTGATTAATGTCTACTATCGCAATCCCGGTTTTGATGCCTTGCATCGCAGAGGTGCCTGAAGCGGAGGTCATGTCCATAAACCTGAAACCGCCTTTATTCAGGTAAAGTTTGTTCTCTCCTTTCGTTGATACGAAGTATAAATCCTGTAATCCATCGCGGTTAAAATCCGCTACACCAACCGGACTTCCAAGGTATAAGTAGTTGAATGTTAAATAATTAAGCGCTTGATCTTCTTTTATCTCCGTGAAAAAGGAAATACCCGATTGTTTGGCGTCAATTTTCTCAAATTTGGCAGGCCCATCATAAGAAGTCTCTTCTTCCGGGTTGTTGTCTTTTCCTGCGGTATTACAATTGAAAAAAAGAATGGAAACTGCCCAAAACAAAATAACTGGAATCTTTAAACGAGAAAGGTGCATATTATGACTTAGGATTTTAAATTATTCGCGTTAGTACTTATTGCCGTTTACCTCACAAAGAAACAGCAAAAAAAGAAAGTTTGGGCCGAATGTTAAATTAATTATTGGCGCATGCCTGGACTTAAAGAAGAGCGAAATCAACATTATTTGCCAGCCTTCTTCCAATTCAACACTATTAACACTTACCTTTGCGGCTTCAATTTTTTGTACGCAATGTCCAATCAACATACAGACCCGACACCAACTGTCGAAACTGCCAAAAGCCTGGGTTTAACTCCCGATGAATTTCAAAAAATTCAGGATATCATGGGCAGAATGCCCAATTTTACCGAACTCAGTATCTTTTCTGTGATGTGGAGCGAACACTGCTCTTACAAAAACTCGATCCTGCAACTCAAAACCCTTCCCCGCTCCGGCGGTCGCCTGCTCGTTGGCGCTGGTGAAGAGAATGCGGGATTGGTGGATATTGGCGACGGACTCGGTTGTGTTTTCAAAATCGAAAGCCATAACCACCCTTCTGCCATTGAACCATATCAAGGTGCAGCCACGGGCGTCGGAGGTATTCACCGGGATATTTTTACCATGGGAGCCCGTCCGATCGCTGCTTTGAATTCGCTCCGCTTCGGAAAGCCCGACAATCCAAGAATGAAAAGGCTTATCGCTGGTGTGGTGAAAGGCATCGGTGATTACGGCAACTGTTTCGGAGTACCTACAGTGGGCGGTGAGGTTTATTTTCACGCCTGCTATGACCACGATATTTTGGTAAATGCTATGTCAGCAGGTATTGTAAAGGCTGGTGAAACGGTTTCTGCAACGGCAGGAGGCCCTGGGAATCCCGTATTTATTGTAGGATCTGCCACAGGTAAAGACGGTATTCACGGTGCCACTTTTGCTTCGGCTGATCTTAGTGAAGACAGCCATGAAGACTTGCCGGCGGTTCAGGTGGGTGACCCTTTTCAGGAAAAACTCCTTTTGGAAGCGTCGCTGGAAGCGATTCAAACGGATGCTATCATCGGGATGCAGGATATGGGTGCTGCGGGTATTACCTGCTCCACTTCCGAAATGTCGGCCAAGGCGGGTTGTGGTATGCGTATTGACCTCGACCAAACGCCTACCCGCCAGTCCAATATGAAATCCTGGGAAATTCTGCTTTCAGAAAGTCAGGAAAGGATGCTGATCGTTTGTAAACCCGGTCGCGAAAGTGAAATTATTTCGGTGTTCGACAAATGGGACCTTCCCTGCGAACAAATCGGAGTAACTACAGACACCGGACGCCTGGAATTTTATCACCATGGCCAATTGGTCGCCGATGTGCCCGCCGATCCGCTCGTGCTCGGTGGAGGCGCACCCGTATATGTGCGCGAAACAAAGCGTCCAGGATATCTGGATCTGGTGGAAAAATTTGATATCCAATCTGTTACAATTCCTGCTGATTTGAAAAGTGCAGCGGAAAAGATCTGGAGCTCGCCTAATATTGCCTCTAAAAACTGGATTACCCAGCAATACGATTCCATGGTGCAAACCGGAACGATGACTACCAATCGCCATGCTGATGCTGCTTTAGTGCGGGTAAAAGGCACTGATAAAGCATTGGCGTTGACCACCGATTGTAACTCTGCTTATGTATATGCCAATCCTTATCAGGGGGCTATGATCGCTGTTGCTGAAGCAGCCCGAAATATTGTTTGTACCGGTGGGCAGCCTGTTGCCATCACCAATTGCCTCAATTTCGGCAATCCTTATAATCCGGAGGTATATTATCAGTTTGCCGAAGCCATTCGTGGTATGGGCGATGCCTGCCGCCGTTTTGAAACGCCGGTTACGGGTGGTAATGTAAGTTTCTACAACCAGGCAACGATGAAGGGCGAAGTTATTCCCGTTTACCCAACCCCAACCATTGGGATGTTGGGTATTGTGGATGATCATACCAAAGTAATGACGCTCGATTTCAAAAATGAAGGCGATGTGATTTATTTAGCAGGACAAAGCCGGAATGATATCGGTAGTAGTGAATATATTCGGGAAGTGCATGGCATTCAGCAATCCAATTGCCCGCATTTTGAACTGGAAGAGGAAGTCAGCCTGCACCAGGCCATTGCTGGATTGATCCAGAACGATTTGGTAGCATCGGTACATGATATTTCTGATGGAGGTGCTTTTGTGGCATTGTTAGAAAGCGCACAACCTGGAAATTTTGGTGTTGAAGTTGTCTCCAATCCTGGCGTTCGCAAAGATGCCTGGTTGTTTGGAGAAGCGCAAAGTCGCGCCATCATTTCTGTAAATCCCGATCAATGTACCCATGTTGAAAACTATTTGAAATCCAAAGGTGTTGTTTTTGAAAAAACCGGTACCGTTAAAGGTGAAATAGTGGTCATTGATGGTGATAAGTGGGGGTTGATATCCGATTGGAAACGGACTTATGACACGGTTTTAAGTGACATTATGAACTAAATACATTTATTATTATTATTTTATGAAATATATATTATCTCTCATAACAGCAATTGCTGTCACATTCACCGCATGCGGCGGGTTTCAGAGTCATGAGTTAAAAGGTACCATTAAGGATGCCTCCAACTTGCAGGTAGTTCTTGAGCAAAGTTTTTTTGACCGTAGTTTCGTGGCTATTGGCAAAGCCGCGTGCGACGCCAATGGCAATTTTACGATTGAACAAAAAGGTCCGTGGCCGGAAGGGCTTTACCGCTTGACCATTGGTGCCAAAAAAGCTTTTTTTATGCTCAATGGCAAAGAAGAGGTAATTGAAATTAAAGGCGATTTGGCCACTATCGACCGTTTTGATGTGGAAGTAAAAGGTTCTGAAACATATTCTTGTTATGTCAATGTGGTAAAAGAACTGATCCAAAACAGTAAACAAATGACGGGTGACCTTGCGCGGCAGACTGTCGCGAAAGGATGTACACCCTTGATGCGTGCTTTTTTGGCCATTCAACTTTTTAGTTCAGCCGCGGGCACTTACAGTGCTGAACTGATGGCTGCAACCAATGAACTAAAAGCGGCTTCTCCCGACTCTAAATATGCCAAAGATATGGCAGCGCTTCAACTCCAGTTTGAGCAAGCGCAGGCGAAGCAGGCTTCAGCCGAATTAATTCAGGTGGGCCAGCCTGCTCCGGAAATCAGCCTTCCTGGTCCGGATGGCAAAACGCATGCGCTTTCCTCCTTGAAAGGGAAAGTGGTATTGCTCGATTTCTGGGCTTCCTGGTGTGGTCCATGCCGGAAATCCAATCCACATGTCGTGGAAATATACAATAAATACAAAGGAAAAGGATTTGACGTGTTCAGCGTGTCCCTCGATGGCGCCGATCCACGCATGAAACTTGCTCCGGCTGAAATGGAAAATCGCAAAACCGCAGGGAGAAGCAGTTGGATTGCAGCGATCAAACAAGACAACCTGACGTGGGAAAATCATGTCAGCGATCTCCAGCATTGGGGCAGTGCTCCAGCCGCAGTTTACGGCGTAACCTCTATTCCAAAAACATTCCTGATCGGTCGGGACGGCAAGATCGTAGCATTGAACCCAAGAGATAATCTGGAAGAAATGTTGCTGAAAACGCTTTAAGGAGGTATAAGTTATGAGTCTCGTGATGTGGACCGTTGTGTTGACTGGGATGTGGAGCGTAAATAAGCGATCCAGTCAACACAACGGTCCACATCCCAATCAGCACAACGGTCCACATTACGAGACTCCTAACTCATAACTACCCCTCCTCCTTCTCCTCAAATTTTATCCCTAGAGTCTCCAATTCCGCCATAATGGGTTCGTAAACTTCTGGCATGGTTGGGATATTGACTCCGGTGGTTGAAATCTTGCCCTGCATCAATAGTTTGACAAAAATACCGAGTGGTAGGCCTACCAATTTTGACATGGCAGTATGTTCGCTGTCAGTACCTTTCATTACTAAGGTGGAAGTCAGTTTTTTCTTTTTCCGCTGTATTTCGTATTCAAAGACGTGTTGCATGATCACCATGTCTTTGTC
>JBILHQ010000097.1:0-21138 GCA_044350415.1 Saprospiraceae bacterium
GGCCTCGATATGCAGGTCGAACCCATTGAATACCGGCACAGCGACAGCAAAGATTTCAGCAAAATCAAAATGCCGGGAATGCGCAAATTCAGTAACATCACTATGAAACGCGGCAAATTTGAAGGTGACTTTGATTACAATAGCTGGCTGGATGAGATATCAAACGAACGGGTCAATGGCCGCCGCGATGTAGTCATCCGGCTGCTCAATGAGAAACATGTACCGGTTGCTGCCTGGTCGGCTACCCGCTGTTTTCCCATCAAAGTCACTGCTCCTGACCTGAAATCTGATGCCAATGAAATTTCTATGGAAAGTATCGAAATCGCTCATGAGGGATTGAAACTGATGAAAATCTGAACGCGATCATGGTAGACTATTATCCGCCTTGGGGGTTTTACTACATGGTGAATTTTGCCAATAGCAAGATTCGCAACGATATCCGTTTTCAGTCTGTCTCTGGCTTGTCGGTGGAGTATGATTACGAAAACTACAAGGAAGGGGGCGAAAATCGCTTCGAACATAAACTTCCTGTGCGCACTAAGTACGCAGATTTGGTACTCAAACGTGGAATGCTGCTTGGCTCGGGGGTGACTTCCTGGTTTATCAAAGCTTTTCGGGACCGCGATTTTGAACCAACTGATGTTACCATCATCCTGATGAACGAAAAAAGTGTCCCGTTGCAGGTATGGAATGTGGCGCATGTTGTTCCTAAAAAATGGACAATCAGCGACTTGAACGCCAATGAAAATGCCATAGTGGTAGAGACGATGGAACTGACATACCGGTATTTTACCATTCTGGGAATTGATGCGGCACTCAGTAAGATTGGCTTGTAAAACCTATTCAACCTTACACTATCATGCCGATAGAAATAAAAGAGCTGCACATCAAAGTAACGGTGAATACCCCGCAACGTGCAAACCAAAGCAATGGACAGTCCGGAGCCGAGGCTGCGGCTGTCAGCCCGGATATTAAAGATGCTATTGTAGCGGAGTGTGTCGAACAGGTTATGCAAATCCTTAAAGAAAAAAATGAGCGATGATTCCAAATTTATCCGACATGATTCCCTCGCCAGGGAAATTGGAAAAAATGCTGATTCTGGCATTTGAAGATGCTGCCAAAGCTGGGAGTGGGAATGATAATCAGGCTAAAAGTAAATTCGAGGTATTAATCAATCCCGAATCATATACGATTGATTATAAGGTAAAAACGGCAGATGGGCAAGGACAGGGGACAACAAGTCCGCAAGTGAAGTTTGAATATATTCAACCAGAAGAACTCGCTTTTGAATTTCTGTTTGATAATACAGGTATTATTAGTGGAAAACCTATGCCCGGCGGCATTTTTGACGATGTCAATAAATTTAAGGAAATGCTGACTAAGTACCAGGGTACTGCTCATGAACCATACCATCTCAAGTTGGTGTGGGGCAATTTGTTATTCGTTGGACGGGCAACTGAGGTAAATATTACCTACAAATTATTCAATCCCAATGGCCAACCCATTCGGGCAGTAGCAAAAGTAAAATTTAAAGGAAGTATTGAAGAAAAAAAACGGGTGGCATTGGAAGCGAGAACTTCGCCAGACCTCACTCATTTTCGAATAGTAAAAGCTGGTGATACGCTCCCCATCATGTGTCAACGAATTTATGGCGATCCCAAATATTACCTGCAAGTCGCAGCGATCAACAAACTCGGAAATTTTAGAAAATTGATAGCCGGGATGGAAATTCGTTTTCCGCCCATTGAAAAAAAATCTAAAACAAACTAACTCCGGCAAATGGCAGACTCCAACGCATCCAGTATCCCCACCCCAGCGACCCCGGATGTGTGTACGTTTAAAATTCTGGTGGATGGCAACGAAATCTCCGGCGAATTTCAGGTCCTTTCTATTGCAGTTACCCGGGAATTGAACCGGATTCCTTCTGCCACGCTACAGTTTCTGGACGGAGAAGCATCAAAAGCGACATTTAAAATCAGTAATACAGCCGATTTTATCCCAGGGAAAAAAGTGGAGATTAAACTGGGTTACAAATCTCAGGAAGATACTGTTTTTAAAGGAATTGTTATTAAGCACAGTATCAAAATTCGTAAAAACGGAAGCGTATTATTGGTAGATTGCCGGGATGAAGCCGTGAAAATGACCAGCGGCGTAAAAAGTAAATATTACGCGAATAAAAAAGACAAGGACATCATGGAGGAGGTGATTGACGGGTATGGTTTGCAGAAAAAAGTGGAAGCCACTACCCCCTCCCTCAAAGAAGTGGTGCAATATGAAGCAACTGATTGGGATTTTTTGATTTGCAGGGCGGAAGCCAATGGTATGGTGGTAATGATTGAAGATGGAAAGGTAATTGTGGCAAAACCCAATACCAGTCAGCCGTCAGCCGTCAATATCTCGTTTGGTGCCACGATTCTGGAGTTCGATGCAGAAATAGATGCACGTTGGCAAAGTAAAGGTATTAAAGCTACCAGTTGGAATGCTGCCGATCAGCAGGTCATTGATGCCCAGGCCACAGAACCTTCGACAACAAACAACGGTAACCTGACACACTCCGATTTGTCAAAAGTTATCGGGGGCGACCCCCACGAAATCAGGCACGGCGGTAAAATGACGCAACCCGAACTCCAGGCTTGGGCAGATGGCATACTGCTGAAAGAACGCCTCGCAAAAGTTCGCGGAAGAGCCAAATTCCAGGGTTTTACCGGAGTTTTACCTGGAAAAATTATTGAAATTTCAGGCGTGGGTGATCGGTTTGAAGGAAAACTCTATATATCCGGTGTGCGGCATACCTTGGAAAAAGGGAATTGGGAGACCGATGTTCAGTTTGGCTTGAGTCCTGAACTGTTTGCCGAAACCCATAATCTGCGCCCCTTACCTGCCGCAGGATTATTGCCTGCTGTGAGTGGATTGCAAATTGGGATTGTGACTAAATTAGAAAGTGATCCGGAAGGAGAGGATCGGATTCAGGTGCGTTTGCCACTCGTTGATCCACAAAATGATGGCGTTTGGGCCAGGGTGGCAACGTTGGATGCCGGGGACCAACGGGGTACTTATTTCAGGCCGGAAATTGATGATGAGGTTATTGTTGGTTTTCTGCATGATGATCCCCGTTATCCTGTGATACTTGGTATGTGCCATAGTAGTAAGAAGCCCGCTCCGGAACCCGCCAAAGACACCAATCATCACAAAGGATATGTCAGTCGAGAAAAAATGAAATTCACTTTCGACGATGATAAAAAAGTCATCGTGCTGGAAACTCCGGGCGGCAATAAAATGACCCTTTCTGAAGATGCAAAAGGCATTCAAATTGAAGACCAGAATGGTAATAAAATTATCCTCGACGATAGTGGCATAAAGATAGAAAGTAGTAAAGAGCTCACGATAAAAGCTGCCAAAGATATTAAAATCGAAGGCGCCAATATTACCCTGAAAGCCAAAAGTGCATTCAAAGCTGAAGGTTCGGCCAGTGCAGAAGTATCAGGAGCAAGCACCACGGTCAAGGGAAGTGCTTCGACAACAATTAAGGGCGGAGTAGTTCAGATAAATTAAACCATAAAATGACATGTTGCCAGCAGCACGGATCACAGATATGATTGTCAGCACCGCCACAAACGGTGCTCCGGTCCCGATTATTCCGCCTGGTGAACCCACGGTGTTCATCGGAGGTTTACCCGCCGCCCGCATGAGCGATACCTGTGGAGCAGATGCCATTATCAAAGGATCAGCAACAGTCCTGATAGGCGGATTGCCGGCAGCAAGGGTGGGTGATCCCACAGCAGGGGGGGGGGCGGTAATGCCGCCAGGTGCTCCAACGGTTTTAATTGGTGGGTGATTAAGAGCACTGAATAGTGATTGACTTTTTAGCAAAATAAATACATAAATAACCACTTATAATATGGATTTTCAAGGTCGCGGTTGGGCTTTTCCGCCTGTTTTCAATCGAGGTAGTTCCGGCACGGAGATGCTCGAGCGGGAGGACGATATTGCATCGAGCCTTGAGGTGTTGCTAACGACTATGCCCGGTGAAAGGGTGATGTTGCCCGACTTTGGTTGCAGTTTGGATGAGTTGGTTTTTGAGAGCCTGGATACAAGAATGAAAACCCTCATCACTGACAAGGTAAGGACTGCGATATTGTATTACGAACCGCGTATTGAAGTGGAAAACGTGCGCCTCGACAGCAGCCAGGAGTTAGAAGGTGTCGTTCTAATAGAGATAATTTATAGAGTACGGGCGACGAACTCCCGCTTCAATTTCGTCTTCCCTTATTACAAACTGGAAGGTACAGATATTAACCTCACCACCACCATTTCCCTTTTACCAGATAATACTTAATCCATGCCAGACGCTAATTGCAACCAAAATAGGGATCCGTTAAAACTTGTCAGGGAAGGAACCAGTCAGGCTCAGCGCCCTTTTCCGGCGCTCGATCCTGCTTTTGCCCCGGTGGATGGGCGCACTATGGCACACGGAATGGTATTTGCACAGGCACTGTCGGCATTTTTGAAATACTATGAGTTGACGAATGTGCCAGTAGATTCTTGGCAACGGTTTTTTGGGCAGGATGTATCCTTGCAACTGGCAGTTGCAGCTATTCAGGATGTGGATGAGTACCGCCAGCAAGTGAAGGAGTATTTTGACTTTTTGGATGAAATCCTGCATAGTGACGCTTCTTTTGAAATCGATTGTAGAAAACACCTTGGCTACCTCTTCAGTTGTATAGGTACACTGGCCGTTCGGTTGGACAAACTGACTACCTATTTGCCCGATGAATTTCCGCTCAAGGCTACCCTCAAGAATGCTATCAACAGTCAACTGGCTCCGCAATTCCAACAATTTTGGGGATATTATAAACACGATCTTAGCTTAGCCGCTAATGGGCTCATCACCAATTTGCCGGCACCCGTTCCTATCCTTGGCGGCACCGGTATGCCCATCAGTGAGGCGGCAGTATTTGCTTTTTCAGATATTTGGGTGCCCAAGGGCGTTGTTCCAACTTCGTGGTCAGCATTTTACATTTCCATACCTAGCCTGAATGGGTACGGTGCTGGAGGCACAAGCATTTTTACCCAAATTAATCATCTTTCCACGCATAATCTGTTTACCTCTATTTTTGATCAGTTTCTGAAAACATACGCCCGTGTTGTATCTGATACAAAAGATGCTTTGGAAAATAGTTTTACCAATTACGACCGCCACGAGCCACATTATGCCTTGTTTTTGGCTTTCCTGAAATTGATGGAACATGCCAGAAATGAAATCAATACGCTTACCGGACGTCATTTGGATTTTTACTATAAAGAAATTTTACAACTCAAAGAAAAACCTGCTGAACCAGGACATGCTCACCTGTTGATTGAATTGGCAAAACACGCCAACGACCACGAAATCAAAACCGGGGAACTTTTCAAAGCAGGTACCGATGACTTGGGAAAAGATGCTTTTTTTGCCAATGACCGCAATTTCGTGGCCAATAAAGCAAAAGTTGCGGATTTAAAAACGATTTACCGGCATGGGGACGAACCCGTAGGAGATACAGCCGG
Organism: Saprospiraceae bacterium; assembly: GCA_044350415.1. Lineage (GTDB taxonomy): Bacteria > Bacteroidota > Bacteroidia > Chitinophagales > Saprospiraceae > M3007. Next base: position 5,545 of record JBILHQ010000097.1, read on the forward strand.
TATTAAAGATACACAAACCGGACGGCTATATGCTTCTCCGATCGCCAATTCTGATGACGGACTCGGAGCAGAACTGATTTCGGACGATAAGTCCTGGCATCCCTTTTTTAATAAGATATACGAAAACGGGGACTTGACCAACATCAAAATGCCAATGGCGGAAGTTGGATTTGCGATAGCTTCTCACCACTTGTTGATCGCAGAAGGAACAAGGATAATAACCATCAATTTTTCTATAACTTCAGGGTTAAATAGTGATACAGTGTATGATGAAAATGATTTTGAATGTTGGTTGACCGGAGAAAAAGATTGGATAATAAAAACACCGGATCTTGTAAGTTTTTCGATAAACGGATCTGTTCAGCAATTACAGATCAGGGTGCCATTAACAGGAGCCGATCCTGCTGTTACGCCTTATTCGGCAAAAATACATGGATATTTTTTTGATACCAATTTACCTGTATTGCTGGTCAAATTGAAACATGATAAGGAGCGAATTTTTTTATATACGCATTTTCAAGGTGTTCAGATAAGCGGAATCGATTTGAAAGTCAGCACCAGCGGATTGAGAACGTTGGCGGTGTCCAATGATTTCGGCCCTGTGGATACCGCCAAACCATTTCAACCTTACGGAGCATCTCCAGTTGTCAATGCTGCCTTTATCGTTGGTTCAAAAGAAGTTTTTCAAAAAAAACTTTCAAAACTTACTATTAATCTAACGTGGCAGAATGCTCCCAAACCCTATGGGACTACTGTCAATTTCAGCACCTTGTATTTGCAAAATGGTGAGTGGCAAGATTCCGGAGTGGCAGAAAAAGGGATTGGTAGCCAATCTGTTTCTTTGAATGCTGGTCTTGAAAAGCCAGTTGTTGACGCTCCGGATTTTTCAGAACAAGAAATCTATAATACTGCCGCCCTGCATGGTTTTGTGCGGTTCAGGTTGAATTCCGGTTTTGGACAGGCAGCATTTGATAATGATTTGATCGCCTATATCAAACGTGTAACAGACAATGATGCTAATAATGACGGAACTAAACCCCTTCCTCCAACGGGCCCATTCGTTTCTGCAATAGATATAGATTATGATACTATTCAAAATATAACAATTAGCAGCAATGAGAAAATAAAATTTGAAGAACGAACTGCCAAATTTTTTCACCTATGCCCATTTGGTCATGCGGAACAACATACTTTTCTGAAAAAGCAAAGTGTATTGAAGGACAACCCAATTCTGGGAAACCAAAGTACTATAGAGGCTCATGTAATTTATCTTTTCCCTCAACTGAAACACCTGAATAAACTCGATCCTGCTATCAACATTGATGGGCCCGTAACCCACGAAGCCGAATTTTTCATCGGTATTTCTGGTCTTCGTCCTCCTCAAAATCTATCCCTCCTTTTTCAGGTAGTTGATGGCACCACCGACCCACTTTCGGCCAAACCCGATCCACACTTGCACTGGAGTTACCTGCGCAATAATGAATGGATCGACTTTACAAAAGATCAGGTCGAAGACCATACCCGCGAACTGACGCATTCGGGTATTATCACTTTTGCAATGCCCCGCGATGCTGCCGACATTAACACAGTGCTTTCCACAGGAATGCACTGGATTCGAATGGCAGTTGAGAAACAAAGCGATACCGTTTGCCGATTACAAATGGTAGCTGCACAAGCCATAGAAGTCACATTTGCCGACCAAAAAAATGACACTGCGTTCCCGGCAAAGACCCTGGAATCTGGTACAATAGCCAAACTTGCTCAACCCGACGCGGATGTCAAAAAAGTGGAACAACCATTTCCGTCTTTCGGGGGCAGGGGGCAGGAAGATGCTGCGGGTTTTTATACCCGCGTTAGTGAACGGCTCCGGCACAAGGATCGTGCTATTGCATTGTGGGATTACGAACGCTTAGTTTTGGAGGCATTTCCGGCGCTTTACAAAGCCAAGTGTCTCAATCATACCCAATATGAACCCAACGAAGAGGGTACGGGTGTCTACCGGGAATTGGCCGCCGGACATGTTACCATTGTAACTGTTCCCAACCAGCAATTTCATAATCTCCGTGACCCGCTCAAGCCTTATACCAGTCTGGGGTTATTGCTCGATGTGGCAGATTTTTTTAAAAAAAGAACCTCCTGCTTTGTCAAACTCCACGTTAAAAACCCTCAATTTGAAGAAGTGAAGACCAAATTTCAGGTGCGGTTTAATGAAGGTTTTGATGAGACCTTTTTTATCAACAAATTAAAACAGGAAATCACCCGTTTCCTTTCGCCCTGGGCATATCTGGGTGGTGGAAGTCCAACATTTGGCGGAAAAATTTACAAATCGGTGCTCATTAATTTTATCGAAGACCGGTATTATGTTGATTATGTGACGGACTTCCAACTTTTTCATTACTACCCCGGGCAAACAAATGCGGAAGAAGATTTGAATGAAGTGGAGGGCAGCATCGCAGTATCAATTCTTGTATCAGTACCAGAAAAGGAACACGATATTAACTTTTTACCCATCGCTACGGCCATTGATGCCCGCGAAAAATGTGATTGTGAATCATGAGTCAGCAACCCATCAGCATACCTAAATTGCCAGTGTTGCGTGCTGCCGAGGATTTTTACCGGCTTCGCAGAGAAGGTATTGGCTTTATCGAAAAGATTGGCAGTCACCATTGGACAGATTATAACCTGCATGATCCCGGTATCACCATACTCGAAGTCTTGTGCTACGCGATCACCGACTTAGCTTACCGGACAGGCTGGGATATCAAAGATCTGTTGGCTCAGGCAATACCGTCATCCGATCCGAAGCAGCCATTTCCGCACCAGGCTTTTTTTACTGCAGCCCAAATACTGACTGTCAATCCGTGGACACCGGATGATTTTCGTCGATTGTTGATTAACCGGAATACTGTACGGAATGCCTGGATGTTTTGTAAAGATTGTGCTTGCGATCTTCATTACCTGGCCTGGTGCGATCTGGACAAACTATATTTAGGGTATCAACTTCCCTCTATTCCATCAAAATCATATTTGAAAGGGAGAGAAAAAAAGGTAGCTCCGACAGGGCTTTATGAAGCACTCCTGGAATTGGAAAACGACCCCACTTCAGGCGATCTCAATGATCGTAAAATAGAACAAACGATATTGATCAAAGGCGACGATAAAAGGCAGCATGCCCTGAAGGTGGAAATGCGGTTTCCTGCTTTTGATTTGCTCGATCAAGACCAGTTTTCTGATTTTATCGCTTACAATAATACTATCCCGGAGTTCAATCGCACCATTACCAATATCCAATGGACCAAATTTTCACCCAATAAAAACGCACAGTTTACCAATATCAAATTTGTTGAGGAAAAAGATTTGTTGCGTGGATGGAAGGGAGTCTTTTTTACCTCTTTGGATATTACATTCGATACAGGCCCCAATTTGAAAATTGAAAATGTGGCTGTCCGTTTATTCGGTGATGAAGACACGAAAAAATGCCTCAAGGTTCAGGAACCTGTCGGGATTTTGACGGATTACAAGATTACTTTAGAAAGTATTTTTTGTAAAAAAACTGCTCCGGGTGAACCAGTAATCGGTTTTGTCCAGTCTTATCGATGGAAACTTAAAAAAATTGAGGATGCGGTGGTTGATGCAAAATCAGCATTGCATGCCCACAGGAATCTGGATGAAGATTACTGCCGCATCAAGCGGGTGGAAGTGGAAGATATGGCTGTTTGTGCTGATGTGGAAGTAACTCCGGATGCTGAAATTGAAAGGATACAGGCTCAAATATGGTTTGAAGTGGAAATGTATTTTAATCCGCCTGTGCCATTTTATTCCCTGCAGGAAATGCAGGCAGCAGGCGAAGCGGTAGAGGGCATATTCGAAGGGCCAGCTCTTGAAAACGGGTTTATTAAAAGCAAGGAATTGGAAGTCGCCAGGTTGAAAACAGAACTGCGTGTTTCCGATATTATCAACAAACTGATGGATATTCCAGGCGTCGTATCCGTCAATAACCTGATGCTCACTAAATATGATGCAGAAGGAAATCCTGTAAAAGGGGATGCCGACCAACACCCTCCCAAACCCTTAGTTCCAAAAATAGATCAAATCAGTGCGCGCTGGACTATGGCTGTGACGCCATTACATCAACCGCGCCTTTATCACAATTTATCGCGCTTTTTATTCTTTAAAAACGGGCTGCCTTTCACGCCGCGTATAGACGAAGCCCTTGACACCCTGACCCAACTTCGGGGTGCAGCCGAGCGGCCAAAATTCAAAAACACAGAAAAAGACCTGCCCATTCCATCCGGTACTTACCGCCATCCGACGGATTACTACCCGGTACAATATAGTTTGCCGATGACTTACGGAGTAGGGTTGGAGGGTATACCCAATAACCCAAACGCATTAAGACAGGCGAAAGCAAAGCAATTGAAGGCTTACCTGATGGTTTTTGAGCAAATATTGGTTAATGCCAATGCTCAAATTGCGCATGTTGCAGATCTCTTTTCGCTGGATAAAACCATTGGCCAAACCTATTTTGTTCAACAGATTGATGAGGCACTGATTAAAGGGAGTAATGATTTGTTCAATGGGTTAACGCAGGAACGCCTGCAAAATATGGTGGAAACCGAGGTGGGATTCAGGGAGCGGCGCAACCGCTTTTTGGATCATCTCCTCGCGCGATTCGGAGAGCAATTTAATGAGTACGCTTTGCTTTTGAGTAATTTGAATGGCGAAGCATTAGCGGAGCAGCAGTTGATTGTCAATAAAATTAACTTTCTGAAAATCTACGCCACCTCCGGCCATGACCGTGCAAAGGCTTTTAATTACCGGATAAATCCAACCAGTAAAACAAATGTTCCTGGACTGCGTCCACGCCTGCATCGTTTATTGGGATATCCTGTCTCCCGGCTTGACTGGGTGAGTGCGACTGGTCTGGCAGGTGGTCCTTTTACCTTTGTCTATCAACTTTTTGATGAGTATGAAGTACTTCGTTTTGGTGGGACGGTGACAGTGCCTGCACCGGATATTGATCAGGCCAGACATATTGCTTTTAAATTAATTTCCGGCAGCATGCAGCATGCTGCAGCTTATAAAATAATACAGGTGGCTGTTAATCAATACAGGGTGGATTTAATGGCGGGTGATGGCATCACTGTATTGGGCAGTACCACCGGATTCCAATTGTTAACTGCGGTAATTGAAGCAGTCGAATTTGTGGATGTGCTTACAGAACTGGCACCATTTAGTGACCAAGGAGACTTCGGCAAGCCGTTTATTATAGTCGAACACTTGTTGCTCCGTCCAAAATTTCCCGGAGACGCTCTTTTCCCGGCGTGTTCCGAAGGTGGGTGCCAAAATTGTGGCTCTCAGGATTGTACTTTAAGCGATTGCTCCTGCGATGATATTCGCGGAGATGAAGATCCCTATTCCTTCCGGCTCACGTATGTGATGGCTGGATGGACGGAGCCTTTTAATAATAATTTGGGAATGCGTCGTTTTGCCGATCGCACTATTCAGGAGCAAACGCCTTCGCACCTGCTGCCCAAAATTTGCTGGATTGGCAATAATGACTTCGATTCCAACCAGTGTAATCTGACGTATGAAAAATTGGCGGAGATAATAGAGAACGACAATACTGTATTTCGAACCTGCGAAACGGCGCACACCTGTGCCGATGCGGTTTTGACAAAATACGAAGCCTTTTTCGATCCATTTTTTGAACAGAATAAAACAAAAATCTGGCGAAAGGAGACCTGGAAAGCAGCTGTAAAAAAAGAAGTTATTGATAAAGTTTCTTTGACCGACCTCATCTGCAATGGAGACCTGAAACCTGCCAGTAAAGATGAAATTGTAGCGCTTTTATGGACTGATTTGACGGAAATTGCTTCTACAGGGCGTCAATTTGACCGCTTTGAAGCGGCTTGGCAAGATTGGCTGGAGGCCAATAAATCCTTTGATTGGACAGAAGAACGCTTGCAGGAAAGGCTGGAAGTGCTCCTCGCGGATAGCTTGAATCCTGATGCGGCTTTGCCCAAATCGCTCACTGGGGACCTCTGCAGGTGCGCTGCAAATATCCTTAATACCTACGGAATGGCCTATTACAACTGGCTCCAGGCAGCAATAGAAAAAGGTACAGTACTCAAAGATCTCACGGATATGCCCGATCCTTTGGTTAATCTTAAATTGTGTGAGGGGCTTGATTTCGCCCATTCAACTAATGTCCGGATAGCGAATTTTTTAAGGAAAAAGTATGCCTCCTACATTACGGTATCATACCACTTGTGGGTATTGCTGGACTTGCTGGGCAAATTGCGCAATGTTTATCCGGGTGCAACGCTGCACGATTGTGATGACGGCAGCGATCAAAATCCAGTAAGGCTTGGGAGTACAGCATTGGGTAATTATCCCCGAAAACCCAGGCCCAAACCAATAGTGGCAGTTACCCCAATGCTCAGTTCGGTAACCCGAAAAAAGAAACTGCTTGCGAGCCCATCATCAGGAACCCGGAAACCCGCTACTCCAAAATCCAAATCATCCAAAAGGCCACCTGAGTAGTTAACGGAAGCAGGAGATTGGCAACTGTTAGTAGTTGCAATATCTTCCAATTTCATCCGGTAATGATCTATGGTCCACCCAATTAAAAAAGTGTCGTCATGCAACCCATACAAGAGAAATACCCGTTTTTTGAACCCAATCAGGTACTCACTAATCGCCACCTGAATCAAGTCTTTGACTATCTGGATGAACAGGACCGCCTCTCACGGGCCAACCTCATCGGTATAGGTATCGTTTGCGGATTGGAAATTGAGTTAGTCGGGACGACGACTGTCAAAATTTCCAAAGGTTGTGGTATCACTTCAGAAGGCTACCTGATTGTGGAACCCAAAGCGGTGGATTTGGTAAAATACAAATTGTACAACCTGCCACCGTCAGGGTATGATTATTTGCCTTTCCATGACCAAACTGTTCCATCCAAACCACAGTTTATACTCTGGGAAATGCTTACGGCGTCAGAATCCGACACCGATACTACTTTATTGGAAAATTCGCCCACTTTTTTGGATGATAAGGCTGTATTACTCTTTTTAGAGTTAAAAAAAGATGACCTGAAGAATTGCAGTCCTAATAGTTGCGATGATAAAGGCATTGAAATAGGAGTACGGGTAAGGCGGTTATTGATAAAAAAAACCGATTTAAGTAAAATACTTGCTGCTACCAACAGCTTAGATACCGACCTGACGCCTGCTGATATTGAAGCCGCGTTGTCGGCCCGCTTTAATCTGGCGGATCTTCGTATGCCCCGGTACGATGTACCTAATACTTCCCCTACGACCTCTGATAATGTACTGAACGCATTTATTACCTTGTTTCAGGAAGAAACATTAGTTAAAAATACCTACGTGGCATTAAAGACTGCCTATATTGCTTTTAGACCTATTGTAGAAAAAGTCTATTCCGGTAATCCTTTCAGCAGTTTCAATGCCAATTTCGGTTTTTTAGAGACGGCACCTGTGAATACGATGCAGGTGCGTTTTCTTCAATATTATTACGATTTTTTTGATGACTTGCTGAAAGCCTATGAGGAATTCCGGTTAGAGGGGCTCGAATTGTTATGTGCTTGTTGTCCGCCTTCTGCGTTATTTTCGCGCCACCTGATGCTGGGATCGCTGAAGCCCGCCGCAGGCGAAAATCCATTGATATATCGCCATGTTTTCCTGGCCTCCTCTGCTATCAGCGGTTGTGAGGAGCAGACAGAGAAGGTTATATTGTTGTTCCAACGGTTGGTTGAAATGACGAAAAGGTTTACCAATAATCCTCCATTACCTGTATTACAGCCCAATGTAAGGTATAGCAGAGATCCACAAATCCGTATTACTCCAAGTAAATATGGAGATGTACCGTTGTCTGAAAAATCTATTCCTTATTATTATTTGCAAAACGTCACCCCTGCTTTATACCGGCTTTGGAATCCCGCCAAAAGCCACAGGAAGCGCGCCTATCTTAATTTGTCATTCCGGGCCGATGAATATAGCGCTCCCGAAGCTCCTGCTTTTGTGCTTAATCCACTCAACTATGATCTGGAGCCCTATAATTTTCTCAGAGTGGAAGGACATTTAGGGAAAAATTACCAGAATGTACTGTTTGCACTTGATCAATTAAAACAACAATTTAGATTGCCTATCGAGTTTATCGCGCTGAAAACAGGAGCATTAAATGAAAATGCAGAGTTCGATTTGAATAAGGCAAATTGCAATTTTAAAGATTTGGAATCTTCGTTTGTCACCTTGACAGCGGAGGTTATGCGCTACTTATGTAATGAAATACAATTTTTTTATGATTTAGAATGGCCAATGAATTCTAATCAGGCTGACCGCGTTCCCAAATTACCTTGGTTAGCTGCCTGTTCTCCATCTTATAAGGTTAAAAAAAATACCTTAGGCGAAGGATTTGAAGCTGAATATTTAGATGATTTACTTCCGGGTGCGTTGTATAAAAATATTAATATACGCAGGTCCAGGATATTTATGAACTTGAGTGAAGCCGAGGTAGTATTCTATCCATTCTATTATCAGCAAGTATATGATTTTTTGTATATAATAATGTTGCTATCAATGCTTCCTGAATATCTCTCAAAAGAGTTAAAGGAATTAAAATTAGACACGATAAATATAATATTTACCGAATTATCCGAAACTGCAAAAGCCCTTGAAAGTAGTTTATCTTTATACATTTCTACTAACGCAAATGCAAAAAATATTATAAATTGGGAAGGAATAGATGATAGGCTGGAATCAATTATTAATGCTTCTTATCTAGATCAATTCAAGTCTTTGATTGGTGAATATCATAAACGTGTAATACATGCACAGCAAAAGCAATATCTAAGTAATTTTTTGAATAACCATCCTGGGATTCAACATAAGGGGGGGGCACCTATTGGAGGAACTTTTATACTTGTTTATCATGAGGAGCCCGTGATTAGTTCAATAATTCCGGATACAGGTTTCTGGGGAGTAAACGATTCTCAAATTCCTATGCTCCGTAATCAGAAAGTTGCTGTTACTACCAAATTCGGAGGCACACTCCAACAACAACCGACAATAAAAGAAGCAGCAGTTCTCGAAGCTTTGATAAGTATACGAAAAAATCCCCTGTTAGTTCGGGATAAAGATATTCAGTTGCTGCTTGGGGTATATACAGGTATGGTTCCCGATCTTAATGTTGCATTCTTGCCGGAGGCGGAAGCAGGAGAAAAAAATATCATTACCAAAACAGTGGAAGAGATGGCTGACGGTACGGTAATCGCCGATTTTTTCCTTCCCTATATTTGCTGTTCTGACTGTGCTCCGATACAGTTTGTGTTGCCCAAAATTCCACCTGTCTTCACAGTAGTCATTACCTGCACCAACAACGCTAATCAGGCCGAGGTGACTGTCAAACCGGAAGGTGGTGTACTACCTTACAGTGTAAAAGTGGATAGTCAGCCATTTGTTGTCCTGGGAACCAATAATTTATCACTGGCGGCTGGTGCACATACATTAACCATCAAAGATGCGGAAGGGACAGAGTCAGCACCAAAAATAATAGATATTCCTGCAAAGCTGTCAACAACAGAACCCAAATTCACTTGTCAGGCGGGCGTGAATAAGTACACCGTTGAGATGAAAATTACTGGAGGCATCAAACCCTATAAAGCCAATGGTGGTGAAGTAATCGATGATATTTATAAGCGGGTGGATTTGCCTGGCGATGTGGAGACCGAAATTATTATCACCGACCATAATGAATGTACATTCTCCCGGAAAGTCAGGAAATCCTGTCTCCCTCCACTATCATTTACTGCCATTACCGGTTGTGCTGCTGGTAATAAAGCGCCTGTAACCCTGAATGTGCAATCTGGAGAAACACCTTATTCTGCCAAAGCTGGGGCAACCGGCAATTATATTCCTATCGCCGATTTGAAAGAATTACCTGTTGGTACAACCCGCGTTTTTGTCAGGGATGCAAAAGGTACGGAGGTGTCGCAAGATGTTACAGTAGCGCCGCCACTACTTTTGGAAGTATTGGAAAAGCTATGTGATGATAAGAACGAATCATACCATGCCATTTTGCGGGTTTCCGGAGGGACGCAACCTTACAGAATGAAAGGAAGTATTGAGAATTTAAAAGAAAGTGTCTTCTCCTCAGGGCAGATTAAAAGTGGAGATTCTGTAGTTATTGAAGTAGTTGATGCCAAAGAATGTTCGGCCAGAGTGACCGTACAACACGTCTGTTGTGACCTGCCTTGCAATGGAATAGTCAAGCGTTGCGCCTACCGGCTTTGGTTACAGCCCGGAGGGAAAATTCAAAGTTATACGGTGACCAGCCCGGGTATTTCATTGGTTTACGAAGGGAAAGCGATTTCACTGGATCGCCAATTACTGGAGGCTAGTCCTGCCGAATTGACAACAAATTTTGATGCCACCATGCGCAAAATGATCGAAAACCTCAATGCTGCTATCGCTAAAAAAATTGGAGGCAATCTGGTCATGGTTTCTTACCAACCTTCCGGAAACGACCCCTTTGCTATGCTTTGGATCGAGCATTTTCAGTGTCAGACGTTCAGTTTTGAATTTGATTATACCGTTGGTATTGAAAATATCAGTTCCCGCAATCATGTTACTTATACTAACCTGCCCGGCAGAGATGGAACGCCATTTGATGGTGCCATTTTCAGAGACCGGGGACGTGATTCAGTGGCCACTGTGCCCGCTTTTTCCTGTACTATTCAGGATGAGTGTAAAAAAACGCCGCCAGAACCTGTAGGAGGTGAAAGCAAACCAGCCATCGATATTTCCGATCTGGCTGTTAGGGGAAAGCGGCTGTTTGCTTCGGGAAAATTAGCGGGTGATACTTTTATCAAGAATAAGGTGATTGCATGGATTTGGGATTTCAAAGGCGGTAGCGCTCCTTTTTATGCTGGCGAATCGATAGATATCGAGATCGACTCAACGCTCCTTTCTCAAACTATCAGCTTGACTGCTATCACCATTACCGGACAATTTAACCATATCAGTAAATTTATTCCGAGGCCATGACCCACACCATCCGGCAGCACCACCTTCATGTGGAGTTCAATGGCTCCGAGGCCGATGGACTCGCCCTGCAAAGCCGCCTTTCCGCGCTTTGCAATGACTGGCTTTTTCCGGCCTTGGAAAAAGCACTGGACAGGTGCGCACCTGCAGAAGGTCGTTTTTGCTTCGACCGGTTAGACCTCGATGCAGGCGTGTTATCGCTGGACCGTTTGGAACACGATCTGGCAGGGTTAGTGGCGGATGCGGTTGAAAAAGCTATTCGGGAGCAAACGCCAACTCAGGCGTCCGCTCCGGCCGACAGTCCATTTCACCAAAATGCACAACAAAAAAAGGAAAGTCAAACGCTCATAGATGCATTTATACATTTCCTGGAAACCGGGAGGTTGCCCTGGTCTTTTCGCCTGCCCGCAGACTATACTTTAGAATTCATGTTACAAGCCTCACCACCTGGTGCCGTAGATGCAGGACTTATAAAGCGGGTATTGACCAATATCAATGCCCGAAAACGCTTAGTCAATCAATTTTCAGCCCCTTTTTTAGATCAGTTGCTCGAGTTGCTTTCGCCGGATGGCAAAAAGCAGTTTGACCAGATTTTATCCAAGATTAAAAAGGAAAAAAGTCTGCAATCGGTTGATGATGTGTTGATTGAAAAAGTATTGCGTGGATTGGCTTTTGGGGGAAATGAATTAGTGGTACAATTGGTACAAGACAATGATAAAATTGACTACCTGCAGAAACAAGGCTCAACCGAAAAAGGAATTATTGAAGTGATAAAACGCCTTTGGCCAAAAATATTTCCTTTGGGAAAAGATATTCCTGAAAAAAAGGAACTATCGGGGTCTCCTGTGGCAAAACTTATAAAAACTTCAAGTGATATTGAAAATGCAGGAGAGGAATCGGCCACTTTAAACCATTTGCGGTATTCAACAGACGAAATAGAAGGATTGTACCTCGATAATGCTGGTCTGGTCATTTTACATCCATTTTTGCCTATGTTTTTTGAAGCGCTTGGGATATCTAAATATGGAGTATTACTTCAACCAGAACGCGCGCTTGCACTTTTGCATTTTTTGGCTACTGGACATGAGCATCCACCAGAGTACGACCTTGTTTTGCCCAAAATATGTTGCGGTGTTTCATTGGAAACACCGGTTGAAATGAATTTGGTGCTTACCCAGGAGGAGAAAGAAGAGGCAGAAGCACTTTTGAACGCTGTTATCAGGCATTGGGAATCGTTGGGTGACAGCTCGCCGGATGCCTTGCGGGGCACTTTTTTGTGCCGGCAAGGTAAAATCAGCCGAAGGAACGACACAAACTGGTTATTGCAAGTCGAACGGCAGAGTTTTGATATCCTGCTTGATCGCCTGCCATGGGGCATTGGGCTGATAAAATTGCCATGGATGCAGGAAACGCTTTGGGTAGAGTGGAATTGAAATTGTTTATCATTTATAATTCATCATCTTGATGAGAACCAGTGCAGAAAAAACAGTAACAACAAACCCGACGACTGTGACACAGGCGAAGAGCCAGCCTTTTTTTATAAAGGCAGGCGAGGGTGGTTTTTTCGGTGCTGCAGTGCAGGCCAAACTAACCATGGGTAGCCCGGGAGATAAATTTGAGCGAGAGGCAGATGGGATGGCTGACAAGGTGGTAAAGAAAACGGAATCGGGGTTACTACCCCAAAAATGTGCAGCCTGTGAAGAAAGAGATAAAGCGCAAAGAACGCTATTGGCAGATGCGATAACACCGTTTGTGCAGCGCAAGGAAGAATCCGTTGTCCAGCACAAATGTGCAACTTGTGAAGAAAAAAAGGCACAACTCAAATCTTTGGAATCACCTGCAGCACCTGCTGTTCAGCGCAAAGAAGGATCAGCATCACCAAGAAGCGATAGTAAAGAACAACTAGTTCAAATGAAATTGGGGGGCGATACAATTCAAAAATCCGAAGAAAAAGAGGAGGTTGCACAAGCAAAAACAACAGGCGGCCCAGCAACAGGCTCAACTGCCTCTGTGGAGAGTAGCCTGTCCGCAACCAAAGGACAGGGCAGTCCGCTTCCTGACGTAACCCGCTCAGATATGGAAGCAGGTTTCGGCGTTGACTTTGGCAATGTGCGGATACACACAGGCTCAAATGCGGTAAACATGAGTAAAAACCTGCAGGCTCAGGCATTTACTCATGGCAATGACATCTATTTCAATGATGGTAAATTCAATCCTGCTTCAACGGAAGGTAAAATACTTTTAGCCCATGAACTGACCCATACAGTACAACAAGGTGCTTCCGTACAACGAAAACCTGGAGTTGCTTCAGGCGCAGCACCACTGGTTCAGCGTAAAGAAGAAAACGAAGACCTCCAAAAGGAACTGGCACAATCGGACAAAGCGGCTAAAGACGCAGTCGATCCCGGTCCAGCCCTTAAAACACGTGCAGAAGCGGCCGAAGTTCAGGCACAAACTGCTAAAAAAGCCCAGGGTAAACATGCTAAGAAAAAAGGTAGTGGAGGTAAAAAAACTGGCAGCAAAGGTAGTGTGTCAGCCGCTGGGAAAAAAGCAAGAGCCGCCGCTATGGCCGCTCAGGAAGATGTATTAAAAAAGCAATTGGGTACAGTGGGTAAAGACCTCAGCGATGCCAGTGCTTTCGCTTGTGCTAAAGCGGATGAAAAAGCAACAAACCTGGCAGAAAACGAACAAACCCATGACAATGCCGATCAAAAGCAGCAACAAACCGATGGTGCCGTTGTGCCGCCCACACAGGAAGGACAGGTGCTGAGTAATACAGAACAGGTAGCGGGATTAAATGCCGCAGCGCCTCCACAAACGGATAAAGAAGCGGCCAGGCGAACGATGACAGCATCTTTAGGTGAGGCCATGCCCACATCCATTGAAGAAGTGAATGAATTTGAATCGCAAGGGAAAGCGCAAGTAGTTGGTAATCAGGTATTGGGCGCTGTCTCTGCCGATGTGGGCGCAGTACAGGATAAATACAACGATATAGAACAACCTGCTGCCCCTAAACCAGTCGAAGAGTCCACAGCATTGCCCGCAGAAGAAGTTGCTCCCGTCACGCCCTCCCTCCATCTCGGCAAAGGGGCTGTCCCGGCATTGCAACCGCAACATACCAATGTTAAAGCTTTTTATCAGCAATCTGACAACTTGCTCCAATCAGAAGGCATCAGTGATGAGCAACTGAATATGGTCGATACAGGCGACTTGGCGGAAGCAAACAAAGAAAGAAAAGGGTTAAAGAAAAAAACGGCCGAAGAACCCAGCAAAATCCAAAAGGAGGCTAAAAGTCAAACCCTGCAAGTTGAAAAGGAGCTCCAGCAGGAAGAAGCCAAAGGGAAAAGTCAAATGCGCCAAAAGCGCAAAGGCGGACTGAATGACACCCGCGGTAAACAACAAAAAACAAAAAGTGACCTGGAGAAAAAACGGGAAGAAGTCACTGCTAAAATCAATGGTATTTACGAGCGGGCTAAAAAAAGTGTCACTAATAAACTGTCCAATCTGGAGAAACTTAACCTTGTCGCTTTCGACGTCGGTCAGCAAGTGGCTTCGACCACTTTTGAACGGGAGGTGAAACGCGATATTAGTGTATGGAAAGTGAAACGGTATTCTGGTGTGTTTGGAGGTGTGAAATGGCTGAGAGATGCTTTGTTGGGTATTGACGAATTCCCTGAAGTCAAACAAGCACTCATACGGGGTCGTGAAAATTACATTAAGCGTATTGATACTTTGATTGTCGCCATTGACAAGGAAAATCAACGTGTCATTAAAGAATGTAAGCAGGAATTGGCCAATGCACAGCAGGAAATTCAGGATTATATTAAAAAACTCGGCCCTGCATTAAAGTCCACAGGCCAGGCTGCGCTGAAGGAGATGAAGTCCAAATTAGCAGAGATGGACAAGTTCATTGATGAGCAGAAAGACAAACTCCGGGAAAAATTGTGCAGCAAACGCGAGGAAGCCATCAAGGCCATTGACAAGAAAATCGAAAAAATGAAAGAGGAAATGTCCGGTGCGTTGAGCAAACTGGGCAACCTCATTCTCGAGGCTTTGGTGAAATTTTTTAAATGGGCGCTCGAAAAAGCTGGTTATAGTCCCGAAAAGTTGATGGAAATCATCAATAAAGGGAAAGTCGTACTAAAAAAAATCGTGACTTCTCCTGGCGAATTCTTTGGAAATCTGGCTAAAGCCGTCAAAGGAGGGGTTGATAATTTTAAAAACAATATCCAGAAACATCTTATCGCCGGAGTAGTTGGATGGCTTACAGGTGCTATGAGCGACGCAGGTTTGCAGCTTCCCACCACCTGGGATGTTAAAGGCATTTTTTTCTTGCTACTACAAATTCTGAACCTCACCAAAGACGCTATTTTCAAAAAACTTGGCGACAAAATAGGGCGCCCCATTGTGGATGCCGCCATGAATATGGCTGGTTTTGTAAAACGAGTGGTCGACGAAGGCCCAATGGCGCTTTGGGATATGCTGAAAGAACAGGCAGAAACACTCAAGGAAAAGGTGATGGAGACTA
>JBILHQ010000098.1:0-21097 GCA_044350415.1 Saprospiraceae bacterium
TTCCCTCCGCCCCGCTGACTGCGTTGTAAAGCCTCGCCGATGCGCTGCATCGCCTGCGTTTTACGCCTTGTCAACGGAACTGATGAAAACCGATCATTTTACAAAACCACTTCGCGGTGACTATAACTCCAGTCATGCAAGCACGTTTTTTTCAAACGATTGTTGTTAGGAATAGCAATCATAATTTGTATTTTTTACAAGGATAAGGTTTTAGTCAGATGCACAAGAAAAAGTCCCAAAGTAGCGGTAAAAGGTGCTGCGTGGAAAGGCACCACAAAATTATTATCAAATTTTGCCAACAAAATTCAATCTTTGCCTCCCCTGATTGGCCTGCCTTAACCATTCACCACCCAACTTGCCAGTTTAAATTGGCAAGTCAACAATCATTTTATGTCCGATATTTATCAAGAAGCATTAGCCTTACACCTCCAATCTAAAGGCAAAATTTCTGTAGAATCCAAAATAAACGTGGAAACCGCGCACGATCTGTCGTTGGTGTATTCTCCTGGAGTAGCTGAACCCTGCCGCGTAATTGCCAAAAATCCAGCTGCAGTATATGACTACACCATGAAAGGCAATACGGTGGCTGTGGTAACCGATGGCAGCGCGGTGCTCGGGTTGGGCAATATCGGCCCGGAAGCGGCTCTTCCAGTGATGGAAGGGAAAGCCATGTTATTCAAAATGTTTGCGGGTATCGATGCTTTTCCAATCTGCTTAGCCACCCAGGATACCGATGAAATAGTACGGACGATCAGGAATATCGCGCCAGTTTTTGGCGGCATTAATCTGGAAGATATTGCTGCCCCCCGGAGTTTTGAGATTGAAGCGAGGTTGCAGGATTTAGGTATTCCGGTTTTTCACGACGATCAGCATGGGACTGCCATCGTGGTTCTGGCGGCCTTAATCAGTGCCGCGAAGGTGGTCGATAAGGATATTAATGAATTGAGTATTGTGATTAATGGCGCTGGTGCAGCGGGTATTGCCATTGCTAAACTCCTCAAAGGAATAGGTCTCCAAAATCCAGCAGTTCATGTCGGAAAAATTATTCTGTGTGACACCAAGGGAATTATTCACGCTAAACGCACGGATCTTAATGATGCCAAACGCGCATCATTGACCTACTCCAATCCCGATGATATCAGCGGTACGGTAAAAGATGCCTTAGTTGGTGCCGATGTATTTGTGGGTGTGAGTGTTGCCAATTTACTCACAGCCGACGATATTCGCACCATGGCCGACCGCTCGATCGTTTTAGCGATGGCCAACCCTGATCCCGAAATTACGCCCGAAGAAGCCAGGCGGGGAGGCGCGATGGTGGTCGGTACAGGCAGGAGCGACTATCCTAATCAGGTGAATAATGTGTTGGGATTTCCCGGTATTTTTCGCGGGGCATTAGACGCGCGCGCCAAAACGATTACTCCGGAAATGAAACTCGCCGCCGCCATTGCCATTGCGCATTGTGTGCCGGAACCAACGGCAGATTTTATTATTCCCACCTCCTTGAACAAGGAAGTGGCACAAAGGGTGGCAGAGGCAGTTCGGGCTGCTGCGCCGGTACAATAATCCGTAGGAATAGAAGGTGGTATCAAAGACTATATTTGCATTAAAATGCTACCGAAATATGCCGCTTTCCAAACCTTTGTCTGCTTTTTAACAGGAACTGCAAGTGCTGCTGCTCGACGATCTTGCCGGGGCACTGAAATTGTTGCAGGATCATTTGCTCAACGGAACAGCCCATTATAATACGGTGGCAGGCATGCTCGCCCACCTGAACGATGCCAATAAAGCACGCCTGCGCGGTACGGCATCCAATGAGGACTTACAACGCGCCTACAATGGCATTCCTGCAGCAATTTCTGGAGCCAGTAAGAATGGAAAAGCTGAAAAATCTGATGGCTGAAAAACCCGCGCTGAAGAAAGCGAACCGGGAAAGAAAGTAAGAAAAAATTTCCCCTGTCCAAAACATGTAAAAATGTCCTTGCGGACCTTCTGTCAATGCCCCCACCTTTGTCCTACACAATACGAAGGTCAATGCATGTCACCTTAATATTGCCGGAAGATTCCTTATCAGAATTTTTCATAGCACAAACTTTAACGACAGCCGCGACAGCCGAAAAGCGGAAAGAGTAGGCATCACATTATTTTTTCAAATTTCTACTAATGAATGTCAAATTTTTATCTACCGTAATTGCAGTTTGCTTGTACAATTTGGCTTGGGCACAATCTGAAGCACCACAAGTGATCCCTGGACAGTACATCGTAACACTGAAAGAAACAGCCGTACAACCACTGGTGTTAAGTATTACCATTGAAAGCGAAAATCGCCAGGACAATTACAATAATTCAGATCAGCAACGACAGACTGGATTAGCCAAAATTCGCGAGGTGGAAAGTGCCGCCCGTATTGATGCTGTTAATGTTATAGCAGAATACATGGACGTCATTGTCGGTTTTACTGCCAAAATGGATCAACAACAGGTGCAAATCTTGCGCAGCAATCCGGCTGTAGATCAGGTTATTGAAGATTATTCTTTTCAAATCGAACCAACCCCGGAGGAGGAAACGCCCGGTGAAGTGACAGCAAATGCCGGACAAGTTCAAACCTGTGCAGTTACCAACGCTGGCGGTTTTTCCGATGGTTCATCCAAAAGTACCTGGATTTGGATTGTGGACACCGGTGTTGATCTCGATCACCCTGATCTTAATGTATTAAGCACAGCACCGTATGCTAAATCATTTGTCTCAGGGCAGACAATTGATGATCAAAATGGCCATGGCTCTCATGTGGCAGGTATTGCAGCTGCAAAAAATAATAATTTTGGGGTGGTCGGTGTGTCGGCTGGCGCTACAGTTGTACCTGTAAAAGTGTTGAGTAATTCTGGCGGTGGGTCTTTTTCCGCTTTGTTGAGTGGATTAAACCACGTGGCTACCTATAAACATACCAATGATGTGGTCAATATGAGTGTGGGTGCCTTTCCGGTCGCCAACTGCCAAACGAGCAATCCTGCCCTTTTTACGGCCATCAAAAATCTCGGCAATGCTAAAGTGTGGGTATGTATCGCTGCCGGAAACGATGGCTGTGACGCACTCCAAAACGTGCCTGGCTGCTTTAACAGTACCCGTGTATATACAGTTGGATCAATGACCTGCGGACAAGAATGTTCCAGTTTTTCCAACTTCAATAAAACGGTGGTCGATTGGTTAGCTACCGGAAATGCTGTTTATTCTACTTTTAAGAATGGATTATATGCCACTCTTAGCGGTACTTCCATGGCAACTCCAGTGGTGGCGGGTATTTGTCATGCTCGTGTAGCACCTCCCTTGAGTGGTGGTTTAGTTTCCTGCGGCAATAACTGCGTGACAAAATCCAGCTATAAAAAAGCAAAAAGACAATAGGCACTTGTTGTGCATTATCGCAACAAGTTTTGTAAAAAAGTAGAAAAATAGGATGAATTTCTCTAATTTACAGTAGGTTAAGCATGCAGCCCGGCAGTAATTGTCGGGCTGCTTTTTTAGGTGCTATATACCGAAATAACTTGACCACAAATGGCAGTTCGCTGAAATCAGGTTATTGGGCAAAGCCGAAATGAAGTGCCCCTCTTTTCCCATTTTCTCCTGTACATTCCAAGAAATAAAGTCCTGCGGTTAAATGATCAGCCGGCATAAATATTTCCTTTTCACCAGTACGGCAGGTCAGTGTTTTTACCACCTGGCCTGTAGTATTGATTATCCGAACTTGCCGAATTGGTGCAGAAGAGGTGATATACCAGCCATCTGTTGCGATAGTTGGCATGATGTGCAATACAGGAGCGTCATTATTCACCTCTCCGGTAGCTGTTGGATCGCAATTCAGGGCATTCAGATACGCCCATAACTCGTTGTCGAAAACAACAGGTACTTGCGGAGAACCGGCGGCGGTGGCTGGATTGCCTTGCCGAACCACCACCCATCCTTTGCTGGGGACAACATGGATTTTTTGGTCGTTTTTGCCGAGTGCTGCAAACATATCTGGTGGCGCATTCGGGCAAAGTGGTCCGGGAATATTGAATTGTAAACCGGGAAGCATATAGGAGGGTTGTCCGTTGAGCCACCAAAGATACCCGTAACTTTTATTCAGCATTTGAGAAGGGGTACTCATCGCCGCCACATAAGCCTGGTTGCGTAACAAGGTGTCGCCGTTCCAAATGCCATTGGCTAAGGTAAGCAGCCCAAAACGCGCCATATCTCTCGCTCGCCCATATTGAATATGATCGACCCAAAATCCTTTCATACCCGTTTTGTCTAATATTCTTGTTTTGGTAAACTGCTGAATGGTCAATCCCGATGCTTCCTGAATTACATCGTGCAGCAGCCGGTATGGCGCATTGTGGTAAGCCCAGCGGGTACCTGCATCGGCTTTGTAAGTGAGACACGCCGGATCGCCGCAATTATCGTCGGGGACATTGTCTTCCAATCCCGTTGTCATAGTGAGCTGTCCGCTTATCGTAATGCGGTCTTCTTTGTCGATAGGACAGGATGTCCATCCAATGCCGAGGTATTGCGAAGTTTTATCTTCGATATGCAGCAGGCCTTCGTCCTGTGCCTGTCCCACCAAAAACGAAGTAAGTGACTTACCTGCCGATGCCCAATACCAAAATGAATCGCGGACAAATGTGCCGAAGTATTTCTCCAGAACGATCTTGCCATCGTGGAGCAGGATAAACGACTTCGTATCCCTGCCTTCCAGAAATTGGTAAAGGCTGTCGATACGGTCGTTACAAAACCCCAGGGCAGCAGGTGATTCAGTCGTCCAGTTTTCGGAGTTTTGGGGTGGAAAATACAAGTTGCTGGTTTGGGCTGCAACAGATAAGCCCTGCAGGAGCAGGGTGAAAATTGTAATTAATCGAATCATGGTATGTTTGCGTTTTTTGCTTTGAACAAAAACAGGATTAGGAAAAAGTAATGTCAAAAAATACCGGCATATCTTTGAAATAGCTTGTTTTGGGCAAAAAAACAGTCTTAAAGCCAGCATACATCAATGATTGATATTGATATACTACTGCATTGTCAGCCTTTATCACGTCCCGTTCGTCGACCAGTATGGAAACAGAATGGAGTTGATGCTGGTAAGCAAAGTTGTTGGCATACCGAAGCAACACCGACTGGGTCTTCTTTGTTCCTGCTAAATACCGCACCTGTAGTGTCTTAATCTGACCGCCCTCGCCGGGTGGAGAAAAGAGCAGGCCTGTTGTACGATGAATGGCTTTGATTAATCCGAGCAATATTTTAGTTTTTCTATCCATCCTGGCTATGATTACGGAGACTACTTCTGCCGGATTGTAGAGCATCATAACTCCTTTTAAGATTCCTGCTTCATAAAGCATAGCGATGTTCTGATAGCTGAAGTTGGGAAGTTCCGCAAACATCTTCTTTAAGAACAGCAGATCAAGCGGAAGAAAAAGCAAGTGGTTTTTATAATGGTCATTGATAAAATCCAAGGCAATGATTTGTGCTTCCGCTGTGGCAGGAAACCGTATTTCAAAACGCTGGGGGATACGATGCAAAGACAATGGAATAATTTCAGAGTAGTGGAATTTTGCCAATACTTTTCCCCTGTAATGCAGTACATCGGATGTCGAAAACAACCTTGCGCTTTTATTGGCAGCATTGATCAGGCCAAACAAAAAATCGGTATCAAAATGATTTTCAAAGGTGTAATTGAGTAGTTTTTTCATTAATAATGGCGATTGCTCCTGTCCGGATTTCACCAAATCTGTAATATATTGGTAGGTTATTTTTTCCCCTGCGATCATTCCCTCCAATTTTAAAAGCGACAAACAGCCGACAATTTCGTTTGTCGTGGTATTCCGCGCAACCATGACTTTCGATCCAGGGTAAATTTTTTGAACCTTAAAAAAGTCATCCTGCCGGTCCATGATATAATCCATCTCCATGTGAATCGGGTTCTTTTTGAGCAGGGCGATAATTTCCTGGTTATCGGCAGCGGTGGCCACAGAAAAATGATATTTTTCAAAATCTGCGACCGATATTTGCTTATTTAGTGCCATATTGATCGGTTTTTACTGTTGATAATGTTGCCAGAATACTTTCCCCTGCGTATACATAATCCCCAGGTTTCAAGACAGGGATATAGCCGAGTTGATCGGGAATGAATACATCTACCTGCGACCCAAAACGAATCATTCCGAACAAATCGCCTTTGGTTAAAATATCTCCAACCTCTGGGTGGTTGATAATATGGCTAATCCATTTATCGGCAATTTGGGTGAGCGAATAACACCCCGCTGAAGTTTGAATGGCAAGAGTAACTCTTTCGTTTTCAATTAGATGCCCGCAATTTTCTTCATACGGTTTTCTGTTCAGCAGAATATTGGTCATTAAGCGGGCGGTAGACTGGTTATTGCTGGGCGTCGTCCTGTGTTTATACACCACTTTTCCCGACAATGGTACCCTGTTGTGGTGTACCGAAAACGCCGTCATAAAAATACCCGTCAAATACCCGGACGATTGTAGTAATGGTGGATAGGCAGAAAGTTCATGCAATGGTATGTGTCGCCGGTTTTTTATGGTGATGGGAACATTTCCTGCTTCGACCCTTTTTACATATATCACATACCCATCGGCAGGCGAAAGCAACCCATCTCCTGACGGAGGGTATCTTTTGGGGTTTCTCATAAAAAACCAGCATCGCCAAAAAATAAAGAGCAGCGTGACGATGCTCAAGCCAGTCAGTATAATAAACATACTCTTATCGGGCAAAATATTCAAAAAAGTGAATTAAATGATCTACCATGCGGGTCTTCATTATTTTGTCCAAACAATAGAGCGGTCTGCCAATAACCAAACAGATGATCACAAAAATAAGAAACAGTACAAACGAGATATAATCATATAAAGTGGTGCTGATAATATCCTGCATTCGGGTGCTTAGAAACAGTGATTTGCTTTTTTTCATTTAAACATTAATTTCAAATACCTGGTAGAAATGAGTGCGCTCTTCGGCGGTCAAATCTACTACTTTTCCATATTTACGTTGTAACCTAATGATTTGGTCTTTTTTCAGGCGATTCCTGACGAATGCTCTGAAAATAAGGGTGTTGGAGCCATTTTTTATCCTGGTTACCAATTTGATTAGGGTGTCCATATAATCCATATTGGCAAAACTCAGGAGATCCGAAAAGGAAAAAAAGCGGGATGCCATTGGTTCATAATGGAATGTTTCCAGCGATGAAAGCGCATCACCATAATGGTAGATAATCTTTAATTGATCTTGACGGAGCGCCGTCTTTATTCGTTGAAGGACAGGTTGCTGAAACGAAGGTGGCAAAAAGGCTTCCGGCATTTTATCTAAATTGCCGCAAAAAACCAGATGAAAAAGACAGGACTCCGGGGCTGTATCCATGTCTAAAGATTTTTGAAGGGCTGCAGGAATAGTTTTCAGATCAGCATCATTGGATATGAAGGCGGTATCTTTCATCCCCAATATCTTATATGTCAACCGAAAGGAAAATAACATCTTTACCAGTTGCCACCTGAACGCAGGGAAATGTTTCCAATCTGCTTTTTGGGTGCTAAAACATTGATAAAAATTTTCCCCCAGAAAAAAACGAAGGAAAGGGTTGGCGCGTTGGAGGAATTGCTCAAAATGGCCGCAAAAACAGATGCCTTTTTCAATAGCATATTTCTTCTCCACCCAGTATTGCCAGCAATTATCTGAAAGGAAAGGCTGAAGTGCATAAAATTGAGCCCATCGGCTTCCAGCATCCGGATAAAACCCAACAAACCCAAGGTAGGCCTCTGCCGACAGGTGTGTAAGGGCTGTAATTTTAAGTTCGCACAAATAAAGTGCCTCCCAATTATTATCTAACAGGTGAACCGTTTTCAGCGTTGGATGATCCAATAATGCTATTACCCGTTCGCCACTTCCAGCAACGGTATACAAAGTAGTGTATGCGCGTTCCTGCATTATCTTCCTTTCTACCCGATTGTCTTCGTTGACATGCGAATAATAAATCATAGTTGTCCTTATTTGCTAAATTTTGATAAAGATACGCTTCTTGTACATCCAAAATAAGATTAACCATTCAAAAAATAAGACCAAAATACCCCGGATTAATGGCGCATAGGCCAGCCCGAATACCGCTGCATATTGTTTCCCCAGGTGAATGGACAGGGACGAACTGATAAAACCTTCTATCGTATGAGCGATGATGTATGCTGCAATAGAATTGGCACCAACCACCACCAAAATAAAATGCCACTTCTGGGTTTTCAGCACATCAATGGACCAATAAAAAAACGCCAGGATAAAAAAGCACAATCCACCACTGAAAAGTGTCCAGGTGGGTGTCCATATCCGCTTGACAATCGGACAGATATGCAAGGCATCGAGCAGCCAGCCAGCAGCTAAAAGGGAGCCTCCAATGATCAAAAACTGTTTGATTTTTTCCTGTGGTAAACTATCGCTTTTTAGTTGGCTACCAGCGGTTAATCCTAAAATCATAGTGCCTAATGTCGGTATGAAACTCAAGGTCGCATAGCCGCCGCCGTTGCATATAAACGGCGATTCCCGGGGAAATAAATTCAAAAACCAACGATCAAAAGCCCAGGCCAAATTGGTGTTTTTATTCCAGTGTGCACCAAATCCGGAGAGCTGGTGCGGCCAATCAGCGGTAACGCCTGTTTGGGCATAATCAAATCCGGCTCCCGGTAACGGATACAGTGCAAAAGCCAAAAAATAACCCAATAACAGTGCTGCCAGACTGATCATTTGCACTTTAGCAGGCTTGAATCCCAGCAAAAACAGGAAAAAATAACCTAAACCTATTTGCGTGAGGGTATCTTCAAAAGTGAAATTGGTCTGCTGGGCATACATAGAGCGCAGAAAAATACCCAGGAAAATAAGGATAAAGGACCGTTGGAGGGTGTGCAACAGCATGGTTTGTTGCGACTGCCCTTTGGCGATCCTGCTGGCTATGGAATAAGGCAAAGCAACACCCACTAGAAACGAAAAGGAAGGCTGAATCATATCGTGCAGCGAACAACCGACCCATTCCACATGGCTTTGGTGCCAGGTCAGAAATTGCCAGAAACTGCTGTCGGGCAATGCTTGATACACTTTTTCAAAAGAAAGCACTTCGCCCATCATCAGTAACATGACAAATCCGCGAAAAGCATCTATCGAGGTAATACGGGGAATCGTTGGTGTATTTCCCATTGTTTTGCTTAGGAAAGGTGGTGGAATAAAGGTGCAAATTATAATTCTTTATTCCCATCCTGTTTCTAATTGTGCAGTTTTTTTTGGGCTGCTATCCGGGCTTCAGGTTCTTTTACCCTGAATTTTACAAATACCCTTTCACGGCTTGCACTGCTTCTTCCAGCTGTTCCACCGCTGTTCCACCTGCTGTAGCAAATGATGCCTGGCCACCGCCACCGCCTTTGAGGAATTTCTGGGCGAGTTCACGCACCATTGTTCCGGCATTCAGTCCTTTTTCTTTCACTAAATCATCGCTGATTTTTATGGTCAGCAAAGGTTTGTCGGCTGATAGGGCACCAAATACAATAACGGCATTGCCAATTTCGCGGTCGAGTTCGAATGCCAGGGTTTTAATCGCATTGGCATCGTTGAGCGGAAGTACCTGGCCAATGAAATGGATACCATTGATAATTTCCACCTGATTGCGCAGTGTTCCCCGCAGGTTATTGGCTTGATCCTGAATTAACCGCTCGATTTCTTTTTGCAGGCGTTTGTTGTTCTCCTGTAAATCTGAAATGCCTTTTACCAGGTCTTTTGCTTTCAGCACCCCTTTGATGGCGTCTAACTCCTGTTCGAGGGCGGTGACGAATTGTTCGGCACCCAGGCCTGTTACGGCTTCCACGCGGCGCACCCCGGCTGCTACAGCCGTTTCAGCGGTGATTTTGAAGTAGCCAATTTTGCCGGTATTGTTCACATGGCAACCACCACAAAGTTCGCGGGAATACGAAGGGTCGAAAGTGACCATTCGAACGAATTCGCCATATTTTTCACCAAAAAGCATCATGGCACCTGATTTTCGCGCTTCCTCGATCGGGAGTTTTCGCGCTTCATCCAGGGCTATATTTTCCCTGATTTTTTCATTGACGATGCGTTCCACTTCCAACAGTTCGGCATCCGTCATTTTTTGAAAATGCTGGAAATCAAAACGGAGGGTATGGTCATCCAGATATGATCCTTTTTGTTGTACATGCGTTCCCAGAACCCGGCGTAGGGCTGCATGCAGGAGGTGCGTAGCAGAGTGGTTTCCTTCGGTAAGGCGGCGTTTGGTGATATCTACATAACAGGCAACTGTTTGATCATCAATGCCTTCCGGAAGTTTTTCCACTAAATGGTAGATCAGGGTATTCTCTTTTTTCGTGTCGAGCACCCGTATTTTTTCTGTGCCGAAAGTCATGGAACCGGTATCGCCTGCCTGGCCGCCTCCTTCCGGATAAAAAGGGGTGCGATTGAGTACAATCTGGTATTGGGTTTCGCCTTTTACCACTACTGTCCGGTATTTGGTAATATGCGAACTGCGTGTTTCCAGTAAATCATACCCCACAAATTCAATATCGGCCTCATCGCTCAGGACAAACCAATCGCCCACCTGCCGCACAGCGTCTTTACGGGAGCGTTCTTTTTGTTGCCCCAGGGCTATTTTAAAACCTTCTTCATCCACCGACCAGCCTTTTTCACGGGCGATCAGGTGGGTAAGGTCTAATGGGAATCCATAAGTGTCCAGCAGTTCGAAAGCCTGTTCGCCGTCGATCATGTTATTTTTAACATCCAGGTTGTCAATGCGTTTCAAACCGCTTTCGAGCGTGCGCAGGAAGGATTTTTCTTCACTGAGGAATACTTCTGTGACGAAATTGATCTGGGCTTTCAGTTCAGGGAACACATCATCGAACTCTTCCGCAAGGATGGGTGCCATCAGGTACAAAACTGGTTCTTTGATATTCAGCACGGAATAATAATATCGGACCGCCCTGCGCAAAATGCGGCGAATCACATATCCCGCACCTCCGCTGGAAGGCATTTCGCCATCAGCAATAGCAAAACTAACAGCACGCAGGTGATCAGCGACGACCCGCATGGCCACATCGGTTTTTTTCCAGTCGGCATCTACACCCGGGTAAGTGCCGGTGTATTCAATACCCGAGAATTTTTCCAGGAATGAAAATAAAGGACGCCAGAGGTCGGTATCATAGTTGGATTTAGTATCCTGAACGGCTCTCACCAAGCGTTCAAAGCCCATTCCGGTATCCACTGATTTGGCAGGCAATTCTTCCAGCGAGCCGTCGGCTTTACGGTTGAACTGCATAAACACGTTGTTCCAAATTTCAATTACATTCGGATCGTCGGCATTTACAAGCGTTTTCCCATCAATGCGGGCGCGTTCGGCATCACTGCGCAGGTCCACGTGTATTTCGGAACAAGGTCCGCAGGGGCCTTGTTCGCCCATCTCCCAGAAGTTCTCTTTTTTGCCAAACGGCAGAATACGGTCTTCGCTCACGAATTGTTTCCAGGTATCGTAAGCTTCCTGATCGAAAGGCAATTGTTCCTTTTCGTCGCCTTTGAACACCGAAACGTAAATGCGGTCTTTCGGAATTTTATATATTTCGGTAAGCAGTTCCCAGGACCAGGCTAATGCTTCTTTTTTAAAATAGTCGCCAAACGACCAGTTGCCGAGCATTTCAAACATGGTGTGGTGGTAACCATCCATGCCTACATCTTCGAGGTCGTTGTGTTTGCCACTCACGCGCAGGCATTTTTGGGTATCTGCCACCCGCTTGGAGGGGGGCGTCTGGTTGCCGAGGAAAAAGTCCTTCAGCGGGGCCATACCCGAGTTGATAAACATGAGGGTAGGATCGCCTTTGGCCACCATGGGCGCTGAAGGGATGATTTTATGGTCTTTGGATGCAAAAAAATCAAGAAAATGGCGGCGTATTTCGCGGGACGTCATGTGTTGGTGCTTTTTAAAAAACGGGCGCAAAGATATGGAAAAAGAGTGGGAAAGTCGCTAATTGGTGGGTGCATTTTGCAGGAGCAAGTTGACGGATGGACTTAATTGGACTTCATGGGATTTCATGGGATTTATTAAACTCACTCCAGACCAAAACCATTTCCTCTCAATCTTTGTTAATATTATGATCTTCGTTAATTTAAAATAGATGATATGAGAAAATACTACTTGTTGTTGCTACTGTCTTTTTTTACAGTCTTTTGCTGCCCTTATCTGTCCAGCCAACTTCTTTTTCACCCCGTGGTGTGGGTGGAGGCGGGGCGATGTTTTTTCCTTCCATTAACCCCGCCAATGACAATGAATTTTATGTGAGTTGCGCCATGAGCCAGTTGTTTCACAGTACTTGTTTTGGTAATTCATACGTACAATCCCATTTTTCCAACCTGCATGTTTTCAACCGGTCTACTTATGAATTTACCAATAATCCGAATATTGCCTACTGCATTTTTAATGATGGCAACGATGGCTATCCGGTAAAAACAACCGATGGTGAACAGATCTGGTTGCCACTGGCAGGGTATGACAATGGTCAGTACGGAGCCGCCAATAAATTGGTAGCCAACTATGATCACCCTGACCAATTACTGATAGACAGTTATGGCGATATCCTTTTTTCTAATGACGGTGGCAATTCTTTTGGTTTGGTAAAATACATGGTGAACAATGGGGCCAGACTCGTGATGGGTGGCGTGCTTTGGGACAGTAACAATATGTACATCGGTATTAATGAGGGTCTGGTGGTATCAGTAAGCAGTGATAATTTATTTAATGTGATGCCGGTGAGCGGAATTCCGGCAGGCCAGGTAGTCTGGAGTTTCGCAGGTGCCAAAAACGGAAATACCGTTCGGTTTGTGGGCATTACCAGCGATGAGAATGAAACCTACAATGGCATTATGCCTTATGAATATTACGGTCTGGCCAAAGGTGTTTACAGCATGGACAATGCTGATGGCAACTGGGTATCGAAATCGGGTGGTATCAATTTTTCCAATGACTTTGTGATGTATGCTGCTATGGCCCGCAACAATACGGATATTATTTACCTCGGAGGGAGCGACAGTAACCTGGGTGCGCCGTTGGTATACCAGTCTATTAATGCGGGAAACAGCTGGAATGATGTATTACTGGACCAAAGATATCGTTGTTGATCCCAATGACCCGGCTCAGAATACCTGGTACGCCGGCGTATTCAGCGGCTGGGGTGGCGCACCCAATGGCAAAGGCGGTCTTTGCCGAACCATTAATCGCGGCGTCTCCTGGACCAAACTTATCGGTACTCAATTTGACCGCGTTACTTCCATTTCCTCTCATCCGCAAAAATCTGTCACAGGCTTATCTAACCACCGAAATGCAAGGGCTTTAGGTTAGTAACCACATGAATATTGGAACCCCGGATTGGGAATTGGTGAATGCCTATCCATTCTGACAGCCGGAGCGGGTATATTTTAATCCATTTAATACCAATGAGATGTGGGTATCAAGTTTTGGAAATGGAATGGAAACAGGAAATTTTGGGGCAAGTGGAACCGCAGATATTCCGGAAATAAACCCGGCAATTACACGCTCTCCTAATCCCGCCTCCGGCATCGTAAATCTATCGTTTGAAGCGAAAAAACAATAAGAAATTCAGGTGCGGGTAACTGGCCTTAACGGCGTTTTCCGGGAAACAGGTCATAGAGCCAATAAAGGAGTGAATCAGATGGCTATTCTATTAAATGGCTTTCCAGCCGGGACTTATACTGTTACGGTAATGATTGACGAAACAATAACAACGAGTCGATTTGTGGTTTATGAGTAATCGTAAATCGAATCAATCGTAATTCGCAAATCTTCCCCTACCTTAGCCCGATGGATTTTCAGCATTCAACCCAAGCCCTCGCATTTTTGGAAAAGATCGGGGCATTTATGCAGGTGCACATATTCCCTCTGGAAGCGCAAATATTGGCAGCGCAAAAAGGCAATATGTCCGATTGGCGGCAATGGACCATTGATCCACAGGTGGAGGTATTAAAAGAAAAAGCCAGGCAGCAGGGATTGTGGAATTTGTTTTTACCTGAAATCAGCGGTTTATCGCATGTGGAATACGCTGCGCTCGCTGAGTTGATGGGGCATTCGCTGCTCGCACCGGAGATATTTAATTGTAATGCACCCGACTCCGGTAATATGGAGTTAATCTGGAAATACGGCAACGAGGCGCAAAAAGCCGAGTGGCTTTCTCCATTACTGGATGGCAAAATACGGTCCGCATTCTGTATGACAGAGCCGGAAGTAGCCTCCAGCGATGCCACTAATATGCAGGCAACTATCTTCCCGGATGGCGATCATGTGGTATTAAACGGGCATAAGTGGTGGAGCACCGGATTGGGGCATCCCAATTGTAAATTGTTAATTTTTATGGGTTTAACAGATCCAAATGCACCTAAACACGCACAGCACAGTATGGTGCTCGTGCCGGTGGACACCCCAGGGGTGGTCATTGAGCGAATGCTGCCGGTATTTGGGGCTTATGATGCGCCTTTTGGACATGGGCAGGTATTATTTGATAATGTACGTTTACCTGCAACAGCCGTAATTGGCGGATTAGGACAAGGTTTTGCGATTGCTCAGGGACGGTTAGGCCCAGGGAGAGTACACCATTGTATGCGGCTGGTGGGCGCTGCCGAGCGGGCATTACGACTGATGGTAGAGCGTGGAGCGAAGCGGGTGGCATTTGGGAAACCATTGGTTCGTCTGGGCGGTAACCGGGATATCATTGCCCAGGCGCGGATCGATATTGAAATGATGCGGCTGTTGGTGCTCAAAACAGCATGGCTGCTCGATACCATCGGCATCAAAGGGGCCATCAGTGAAGTCTCTCAAATCAAAGTGGCGGTACCCGTTATTACCTGCCGTATTGTGGATCAGGCCATGCAAATGTTTGGCGGAGAAGGATTGAGTGACAATACGCCACTGGCAGCATTTTATGCGTATGCCCGGATATTGCGCCTTGCTGATGGTCCGGATGAGGTACACCGCGGTGTGGTAGCTGCACAGGAAATCAAAAAGTATGGTTGAACAGCAAAAATGGTTGGATCAGCCTGTTGCGATGCGCGGGGAAGATACGCTTGATGCCGGAGCAGTGGCGGATTTTGCGCGACAGCACCTGCCAGGCGTTACAGGTATTCCTGAAATCAGGCAATTCCGTGGCGGAGCTTCCAATCTTACTTACCAGTTGTCGTTTGGCGATACGGAGTATATACTCCGTTGCGCGCCATCGGGCACCAAAGCGAAAAGCGCCCATGATATGGAGCGGGAATTTCAGGTAATGCGCCAATTGAAGCCGTTTTATCCTGCTGTGCCACAGGTGATTGTTTATTGTGATGATATTTCGGTGATTGGGCGACCTTTTTATATCATGGAAAAAAAGCGGGGGATTATTCTTCGCGCCAATTTGCCGGAGGGATTGACGATGTCGCCCGAAGCGGTACGCGCTCTTTGTTGTGGAGCCCTTGACCAATTGATTGCGCTGCACCAAATCGATCTGCACAAGGCAGGGTTAGCGGGGTTTGGAAAAGGGGAGGGGTATATTCGCCGGCAAGTTGCGGGCTGGAGTGATCGTTACCAGAAGGCAAAAACCTGGAATGTTCCCGGATTTGCAGGTGTGATGAACTGGCTGAAAAATAATATGCCGGAACAAGAACATATATGCTTTATTCACAATGATTTTCGGTTTGATAATTTAGTCCTCGATCCTGATAACCCGCAATGTATTTCGGGCGTGCTGGACTGGGAAATGGCGACGGTGGGCGATCGTTTTATGGATCTTGGGAATACTTTAGCATATTGGGTGCAGGAGGATGACGATTGGATTTTAAAATCTTTCCGGAAGCAACCCACGCATTTGCCGGGTATGTTGACCCGCAGGGAAGTGGTGGCCTACTATTGCGAAAAAACGGGTATTAACCTGGAATCTTTTCGTTTTTACGAAGTTTATGGGTTGTTTCGGCTTGCTGCCATTGTGCAACAAATTTATTTCCGGTATTATCACCGGCAAACGCACAACCCTGCTTTTCGAAATTTTTGGTTTTTAGTACATTACCTGCACTACCGCTCCAAAAAAACAATACGAATTTAGCCCAATAGTTTTTTATAGATCGCTTTTATTTTTTCGGGTTTTGCCAGTTCCCATCGCCAAAGGTTAAACGCCGCCAGATTAGCCAGTTGCACCTTCAGCCAGGGTCTGTTTTCATATTTTCTGGCGGAGACAATAACCGTTTCCGGCAGTACAGTAAAACGAAGATGTGATTTTGTGGCCCGGCGCAGGAAGTCGTATTCTTCCATGACGGTATATTTTTCATCGTAACCATTGAGTTGGTTAAATAGTTTTTTGGTGATAAAAAACGTCTTGTCACCTCCCTGGAAAACTAAAAAATGGAATCGGGTAAACCACGCATTAGCTTTTAATAAAAAGTTCTCTGCGTCAAAGCGATAGCGAAAACAGCCCATCGACCATCCTGAGTGAAGCGCCCGCTGAATGGCCGCTGCATAGTTGGCTGGCGGAATGGTATCGGCGTGTACAAAATACAGGATGTCGCCTTTGGCAATTTTAGCACCAGTATTCATTTGTGCTGCCCGGCATGCTGTTGTTTGAATCACCACAGCACCTGCCTTTTGCGCGATCGTCCCGGAATGGTCGCTGCTGTAGCCATCCACTACAATTATTTCAGCGATATCATTTCCTCCGTGTTCTTGCAGGTAATCGAGCAGTTGAGCAATTCGCCCGGCCTCATTCAATACCGGAATAATTATCGATACGGGCATATCTTAATTTACGAGCGATGATCGGATTTTGTTTTACAGGCCATGAGGTAACCGGCGGGGTTATCCGTTAAGCCAGTGTATCATTTTTGGGGAAAAAATTATTATACCAATAGCCACAGCGCAAAGTACGGCGAACAAAACTGCACCAGCTGCCATATCTTTTACTTTTCCAGCCATAGGGTGGATCCCGGGCGATACCATATCAGTCAGGTATTCGATAGCCGTATTCATTCCTTCTAAGGCAATGACGACTCCAATTGACAGCAAAACAGCAACCCATTCACCGATCGAAATATGGAAAATGAAACCAAGGACGATGGCAGTGATCGCTGCAACCAGATGAATCCGGGCATTTCTGTGATGGCGGAAAAGATCCTTCAGGCCCTTAGCGGCAAAAGCAAAACTTTTTAAAAAAGGTATCATTGGTTCGGTATTGGATGGAAAGGGAGCGGTTGTCGTAGGATGGAATCAGTCTGGTTCCACATTTTTTTTTCTCTGTTTTTCAGGTTAGGCGCGATGGTCATTTCATTGACTAAAAAACTAATTGCAGCACTACAACCAAAACAGACCATCAGCATTCGGAATTTGTTAACAAATAAAAAAAAGAGTCCCCAAATCAGGTAAATAAAGGCAATAAATTGCGCAGTTCTGATACTGTAGCTGGGTTGTACCCAGTCCATTGTAGCGAGGATAGCGTGAACAGCAACTACCCAGAAGGCCAAAACGGTAACTTTATATAGATGTTTGTTTTGCAAAAACACGAATTTTTCTTGGCACAAAGGTACACTGAAAATGAAGAATAAAATTTGTATTTTGTTTATTCAAAATAATGTTACCTTTGCAGCCCCAAAAGAAAAAGACTTAAGTAAGGAGAGATGTCCGAGTGGTTTAAGGAGCACGCCTGGAAAGTGTGTATACGCCAAAAGTGTATCCGGGGTTCGAATCCCCGTCTCTCCGCAGTAATAGTTATCAATTGTTTCGTTATTCGGCGTAGACTGTACAATAAGCCGCGTTTGCCTCAATATTAATCACTCTTTTGGGGGTATATCTGATAACTGATCAACTAGTAACTAACCCGGAGAAGTGGCAGAGTTGGTTTAATGTACCTGATTCGAAATCAGGCGTACCTTTACGGGTACCGGGGGTTCGAATCCCTCCTTCTCCGCCCTTTACCTTTATGATTCAATCGATTGACCATTTTTAAAATGCGAAGGCTATATTTTCTCATTGGGAATATAGCCTTCGCATTTTAAAAATAGCAATTCGATTCAATCGCAAATAAAAAAGGCGACCCACCTTTGTGCATCGCCTTCGTCTTTAACAAAACCCATTCTAACGAGGAGTTGTTTGGTTATGAAGCAGCCGGAAGGGCGTTCAAGTCTCTGAAAAGTATTTTCTTTCGGCTGAAATAGAGCAGATTTTCTCTTTTGAGTTGATTGAGGACGGCTGTCACCATTTGGCGACTGGTACCAGTGAGGTCGGCGATATCCTGGTGCGTCATATTATGTCGTACCAATATTTCCATCCCCACTTGTTTGCCTTGTTCGATACCCATTTGGTGCAGGTATTCAAGAATACGGCTTTTGGAATCCTTCAGCATCACTTTTTCCAATTGAATTTCGGTATTCCGGAGGCGTTCGCCGAGAAAATAAAGGAGTGATTGTGCAAAAGCAAAATTTCGGCGCATCATGGAGACCATCAACTGGGCCTCGATAACCACTACTTCCGTATGGTCTTCCATGGCGTAAGCATAATCTCTGCGCTGGAGCTCTCCGGTCAAAAAGGCCTCACCAAACAAGGTGCCGGGCCGAACTATATATTTAATAATGTCTTTCTTTTCTGCGTGAATGGTTATTTTAACTGTCCCTTTTCCTAAAATATAGGCTTGGGTAGTATCATTCCCAGGTTCATATATCAACTGTTGCTTTGAAAAGGTAAGTACTTTTGAAGCTTGGCTAATAACAGACCTTTCTGCGGGTGGCAATACGGTAAAAAGCAAGTTGCTGTCGAGATATGGGAGTGGTGTCTTACTAATTGTCATAATTAATTTGGTGCGCTATGCCAGTCTTCTGTCAAATCATTAAATAACCAATTTTGGCTAAAGACAAAAAAATATGACAAATCCCCTACTAATATTTATTTTTTTTTAGAATATTTGCTATTCAATATGACAGAGCAAATCAATATAGAGGATATTGCATTAATTCGCCAGCTGAATGCTGGTGATGATGCAGCATTTCGGTCGTTGTATTACAAATATTATGCCTTGTTGCTCAACACGGCCAATCGCTATGTAAACGATCCATATACAGCGGAAGATTTGGTCCAGGGCATTTTTGAAAAAATATGGCAGGACCGGGATTCATTCAATGTCCATACATCCTTGAAATCTTACCTGCGAATGACCGCCGTCAATCAATCAATCAACTACATTAAACGGCAGAAAAAAATTGTTTTTAACGGGCCGGACGAATGGATTGCGTTAACAACTGATCCTGCAGAGGCAGATATTCAGATTGAAAAAAATGAAATGGATGAGGCTTTGCGGAAGGCCATAGATTCGTTGCCAGAAAAATGCAGGATAGTTTTTTTACTAAGCAGATTTGAAAAATTTTCCCATAAAGAGATTGCAGAACAGCTGGATATCTCCACCAAAACCATTGAAAATCAAATTACTAAGGCAATAAAAGTGATTCGGGAGATAATCATAAAATATAAGGAATTATCTGCTCTTGTCATTTTTTGCATAAATATGTTTTTGGTGAAGTAGGGGATTTAATGCCTTTATTTGTCTTTAATTGGAATTTGATATTCATGGAAGAACAACAATACATTGGACTCATTATCAAGCAAATCAGCAATGACATCACTGCTGAAGAGTTAAAACTGCTGGATGATTGGCTCCTGACCTCTGCCGAAAATCGGAGGATAGCAGCCACTTACCAGCAAGCTTGGAATCTCGTTCCTATGTATGGAATACCATTGCAGCAGCCTGATCTTGATGCGTCTTATGGCAGGTTAATGCAACGGATCCAATCACAACCTGTCTCCAGGATGAAAGTTTGGTCCCGGTTCGCTGCCAGAGCTGCCGCTGCAGTGCTGGTAATTGGTGTTTTGGGCTATTATCAAGTGATTGGTCCGGAAGAGAAAATGCTGATTGCTGCTGCCGGTAACGTGGAGAAGAAAGAGGTTATACTTCCTGATGGTTCGAGAGTATGGTTAAGACAGGGAAGTTCTTTATCATATCCTGTTGCGTTTGCCGGGAATACCCGTTGTGTACAGTTGGAAGGGGAAGCTTTTTTTGAAGTGACTTACGATCCCAATCATCATTTTTGTGTGGAACTTCCCCAAAAAGAGAAAATTGAGGTATTAGGGACTTCTTTTAATATCAAACCCTCAGATCAGGCGATTGTAGTTGCTGTTCAATCTGGAAAAGTACGCTTCAAACCCGATCCATCTAAAACCAAAGAAGCCTTTATTACCGCAGGTAACAGAGGTGTTTATCAGGTATCTACTGCTCAGTTAAATGTGGCTGTCGCGCCGACAGCCAATGATTTTGCCTGGCAAAAGGGTGGCCTTGAATTCGAAAGGACACCTCTTAAACAGGTCATAGAGGATATGCAATCTTATTTTGGGGTTGAAATTATAATAGAGGATCAAGCTATTTTGAATTGTACTTATAGCACTAATATGTTAAAAGGTAATATCGACGATGTCTTGGAAGTTTTCCGCAGCGCGTTTAAAATGCATCTAATTAATCCTTCACCTAAGAAGTATATCTTTAAGGGTGGAACTTGTCTATAAAAGCGTATAACAGTATTTCATTTATTTAGATTCCATCTGTCCGTGTTCAAGGCCGCTTTGAGTAATCAAAGCGGCTTTCTTTTGTGGTGCGCCTATGTACAATGGGTGTTTGGCGATCAATAAAAAGCCTTGAAACCCGAATATTTGATTCAACCTGCTTCCTAGTGCCGCGTCCACCGAATAACTTGTGAATTGGCGGCCATATTTTCCGTTCACCTGTGTTCTTCGTCGGTTAAAATGTCCCGCATTACGTCCTTCCTCACGCCTTGATGAACAAAAAATCTACCACGCCAATTCACAAGTTATTCGGTGGACGCGGCACGAGAGCCCCCTCTTTCGGCCCCTCTTAAATCACTGCTCTATAGATATATTTCCTGACCCGTAAATCAGCGCTTTTTTTTCAGAAAATCTTCTCGCGTTGTCACCTGCCGGGCC
Organism: Saprospiraceae bacterium; assembly: GCA_044350415.1. GTDB lineage: Bacteria > Bacteroidota > Bacteroidia > Chitinophagales > Saprospiraceae > M3007. The sequence goes on from JBILHQ010000098.1 coordinate 21,078, forward strand.
TTGTAATGGCTGGTTTAAAA
>JBILHQ010000099.1:0-21038 GCA_044350415.1 Saprospiraceae bacterium
ATGGATTAGCCCAATTTTTCGATGCAGTAGATTCCATTCCCATTTCCGGAGAAAAGGTAAGGGTAGCCTTTTTTGGTGACTCATTTATTGAAGGCGATATTTTCCTGGGCGACCTGCGCGATACCCTCCAAACCTTGTGGGGCGGGGCAGGCGTGGGTTTCGTACCAATGACCTCAGAAGTGGCTCGTTTCCGGCGTACTTATATTCAGCGCTATGAGAAGTGGCGCACGTTTTCGATTATTCATAATGATGGGAATGACATTCCACTGGGCATAGATGGACACGTTTATTTACCTGATAGTGAGGCATTTACTCATTTTGAAGGCACCAGCCAATATGCCTGTCGCAATACAGCGGCTTGGAGTGATGTTCGGTTGTTTTATAAAGCAACAGAAGGGGCACGGTTTGTCTGGCAGTTGAAAGGTGGTACGCCGATAGAAGCCCCGCTACCCGCCACTACTGGTCGGCTCAGTATCTGGGAGCACCGGGAGGATCAGCGCAAGATTACCGCATTTGCAGCGCGCTTTCCACAGCCCAATGGCCTGCTCTTATACGGTGCTTCCCTCGAATCGGGGCCGGGGATTTATATGGACAACTTTTCCGTACGCGGGAATTCTGGTGGCAAACTTTGTCTTATTGACCACAATATGATACAGGCATTCCAGCAATACCAACAGTATGATCTGGTTATTCTCCAATTTGGACTAAATGCCGTGACGAACTCGTTGCGCAATATCAAGTGGTACCGCGCTGAACTGGAAAAAACTTTTGAGCACGTGCGGAAAGCATTTCCCGGAGTACCCGTATTGGTATTGAGCGTGCCCGACAGGGGCGGGAAAGTGGATGGTGTACTCACCACTATGATCAGTGTGCCTTATATCGTTCAGATGCAACGGGATCTGGCCCGCCAACACGGCTTTATGTTTTATGATTATTACAAGGGAATGGGGGGCTACGGCAGTATGGTACGACTTTCAGAGGCACATCACCCGATGTTGGTGAATAAGGATTACACGCACCTTACCCATGAAGGCGGCCGGTTGATGGGGCTGAAATTTGGTGCATTGCTGGAGAAAATACGGCAGGAACATTAAATACCAGAAGGGATATAATCTGCGGATTATATCCCTTCTGGTATTTAGCAACCGTCGAGCCAGGAATCAGGTTTTTTTGATACTTTCGCATCGCTCTCAACAAATAAAAATTACACATACATGGAAAAGCAGTTATTATTATTATCCGGAATATTCATTTCCGTTCTCCTTCTTTCCTGCCATCCTAAGGGCTACCAACCCAGCACGGCAGTATCGGACACCACTGTCAATACCGGTAAGGTACTTATCGATACTTTTGCTGATGTGCAGATTCTTCGGTACGAACTTCCTGGTTTTGACCAATTATCTCTTCGCCAAAAAACGTTTATTTATTACCTTTCCGAAGCAACATTATGCGGCCGCGATATCATTTATGGTCAGCATTGCAAATTTAATGTGGCCATCAGAAAAACGATCGAAGCGATTCATAACACTTATAAAGGGGATCGCTCGGGTAGTGACTGGGCTGCTTTTGAAACCTATTCCAAAAGGGTATGGTTCAGCAACGGTATTCACCACCACTACAATGAAACGAAGATCATTCCAGGTTGCACCGCCGCTTATTTCGCTACTTTAGTGAAAAAAAGTGACGCTGCGGCACTCCCGCTTGCAGCAGGCCAAACGGCCGACCAGTTAATTGCAGAACTGTCGCCGGTCATTTTCGATCCAACGGTACTGGGCAAACGCACCAGTAAAGAAGAAGGTACCGATGTGGTTAAAGGATCTGCCGTTAACTTCTATGAGAATGTTACCGCTGATCAAGTGGACCAGTTTTATAAAGAGAAATTAGAGAAATTTGGGAAAAAGGCACCCATGTTTGGATTGAATTCCAATTTAGTGAATAAAAATGGACAATTAGAAGAACTCGTCTGGAGTGCTAAACCCGGTGCGATGTACAGCAAACCGTTGCAAAAAATGGTGGAAAATCTTCAAAAAGCAATGCCGTTCGCTGAAAACGCACAACAGCGGAAAGCATTAGGTTTACTGGTGGATTACTTCAACTCAGGTGATCTGGGGACATTCGATCAATACAATATTGCATGGGTACAGGATACCAAAAGCACGATCGATTTAATTGCCGGTTTCATTGAAGTATACCATGACCCCAAAGGATATAAGGCAGATTTTGAGTCGATGGTACAGTATAATGACCCGGATGCTACTGCTAAAATGGCCGTTGTGAGCAGCCATGCGCAGTACTTTGAGGACAATAGTCCCATAATGCCCAACCACAAAAAAGCCAAAGTGAAAGGCGTTTCCTACCGCGTCATCAATGTGGCAATGGAAGGCGGCGACTGTGCACCATCCACGCCGATCGGTGTCAATCTTCCCAATTCCAACTGGATTCGCGAAGATTACGGCTCCAAATCGGTCAGTCTCAATAATATTGAAAACGCCTATAACAAGGCAGGTGGAGCAGCAGCAATCACTGAATTTGCCAACGATGCCGAAGAAATTGAATTTGCCGGTAAATACAGCGAGGCTTGCGGTAAAATGCATACGGCGCTTCACGAGGTGATCGGCCATGCCAGCGGACAGCTGAACAAGGGTATTCCGGAACCTAATATCACGTTGAAGCAGTATTCCAGCACCTTAGAAGAAGGACGTGCCGATCTCGTGGCATTGTACTATATGCCCGACCCGAAACTGATCGAATGGGGTTTGATGCCCGATGGTAATGTGTTCAAAGCAGAATATGACCAGTATATCCGCAGCGGACTTTTGCAACAATACCGCAGGATTCAGCCCGGGGCCAATTTGGAAGAAGACCACATGCGCAATCGCCAATTAGTGGCAGCATGGGCTTTTGAAAAAGGCGAAAAAGACGGTGTTATCGTTCGTGAAACCCGTGGCGGGAAAACCTTCTATGATATTCGGGACTATTCCAAACTTCGCGACCTCTTTGGTCAGTTGCTTCGGGAAATCCAACGCATTAAATCAGAAGGAGACTACGATGCTGCCCGCGCATTGGTGGAAGGATATGGCGTAAAAGTACCCGCTGAACGGGTCAAGGAAGTCAAAAACCGTTATAAATCATTGCCTTCTAAACCATATTCCGGATTTGTTCAGCCGAAACTGGTGGCTGTTCGAGATGCAAAAGGCAAAATCACTAATGTAAAAGTGGAAACCGAAACCGATTTTGTGAAACAAATGCTGCGTTTCGGGAAGGAGTACTCGTTTTGAGGAGCATAGAGAGGGGAGAGGAGTAAGAAATATAGATTTTTGCGCGCAAGTCAATGCATCATTTCTGTACTCTATTGAGTTGTTGCGGTGGGAGCCACCATAACAACTCAATACCCTTTTACCACCTTCCCACGCTCCAGTAGCTTCCCTCCTATCGAAACCTCCCAATAATACATGCCACTGCTCAACTGATGCAAATCCAATGGCGTGCTTTCTCCTGTCCACTCTTTTTGAAAAACCTGACGCCCGAATTCATTATAAACAATAATCTGCTGCAAAAAAGATCCTGTCTCATTAGTCACAATAAAACAGTTTCCCTTGGTGGGATTCGGTAAAATTTTAGCACTATAACTGGTTATTGTGGGTGCATCTACTGCACTGCTGGGCAGCATGATGCTTACCTCCCGGCATAAAGTATCTGTTCCATACTCATTGCTTACGATCTGGCATACTGTATAATTCCCTGGCGCAACAAAAGTATGAGTAATGCTCGTATCGTGGCTGGAAGTACCGTCCCCAAAATTCCATTGCCATGTAGTTGGTTCTCCCCAGGCCAGATTGGCAAAAGACACTGTGAGCAATTCACTACTGTCGGCATGATGCCAGCGAAAGTCGGCCATAGGCAGGTTATTGATACCAAGGGAATCACAAATGCTGCCGTCAAGTGGACCGAGGCGGAAATGGGGAATATTTGGGGCGAGAATATAGGTAAGTGACAACATCCTGAAGCCATGTGGGCTGGCATTACATTCCAGCCCTGGTTCATTAGGCTGTTCGACTACGTGCAGCACATGGTTATTTCCTGCAATCATATAAATTTTTCCGTCGGGTGTAGCCATTGCCTGACCAAAAAATGTTCCGAATGGCCCGGAATATCCGTCCCAAACGGCAACAATGACCTTGCTTGCTTCTATATTAGCCGCATCTAAATCATATTGCTCGATCCGATCATTTGCAGAAATATATAGAAAACGGCTGTTAGGTGATATTGCAGCACCACCCTGTCCAACAGGCTGGTTGATAAAACTGATAAATACAGGATTAGATAAGATTCCTTCGCACCTGTCAAAATCAAATATATAAATACCAACGCCTGGTAAGAACTTAATGAACTTCGATCCATTGGGAGAAAAACATATTTGTCCACCCTCTTCTCCGAGTGGGCTGTCAGGCGCAAAACCAATAGCTTGTTCTCTGACTTTAGTAATACCATGTGGAGAAAGCAGGCAGATGTGGTATTTATTGGTAATTTCATTCGGTACAATGCTCCACCAGTCCCGTCCGTTTGCATGTTGTATCGAAGTAACATATTGGCTTAATTTTTCGCCTTCAAAAATAGTTTGATCTTTTTCTACTACTTCACCTAAGGTATCGGACGTAAAATCGACAAGGCTATAATTCAATTTAGTTATCTCAAAATGAGTGAAATCCATAAATTCTTCCAGCAAATAATATTTATTCGGGTTGCCTGGGCATGGTAAAAACTGGAATCCCTGATATACCGGATATGGCCCGATTTGAGAAGTACTCGTACCGCAATAAAGATTATGTACCATACCTAAGTTAATTTGATCTCCATTAGTCATTAACTCGAAATTACGGTTGGCAATTCTGCAACCGTCGGAAAAGGCTATTATTTGACCTTGGGGATTGCAAATGGAGGTAAGTGGGCTTTGAGTAGGAAATGGCTGAAGGGAAAGAGATGGAGTGTTTTCATGAAATTCCATTAATTGCCCGCCTCCAATTATTAAGCCAAATGGTGGATTTATTACTGACCAATAGGTATCATACCCCAAAGGGAAGATGTTGTCTTCCCTGCCTTGCGATGAAACCTGAAACGTGCTAAAACCGAATATAATAAATAGAAAGTATTTCATATAATCAAAATATACAACCCACGCAGCACGTCTTCTAACGTACTGCGTGGTGATGAAATAAGAAAATTTAGTGTTGAATTATAAAACTGGAAATAGTTGGTATGCTGTTCTCATCAACAATCATAATGCTGTACCAACCATTTATCAAGCCAGACAAGCTGATACCAATACTGTTTCGGCCTGTAAGTACTCCTGTTTTCTGAGTTATGCCTTGGCTATTGTATATTTCGTAATGGCCAGTTATCCAATTATCAGGAAGTGAAAGCCTCAAATTATCCTGGGCTGGATTTGGAGTGACGATAACTTTGTTTTCGCTTTTTATTCCATGTTTTTGAAACCCGGAACGCTCTTCGTACCCATGACGATCTAAGCGCGCGAGGAATTGTACCTGGTCACAAGTTGCTAAGAACATTACAGCATTGTTGTTAGCCGAGCCAACATCTGAATTTGACGCCAACGCCAAATCAAGCAATTGCGCATAAACAGTATCATTTATCAGAGCACCTTTTATACGGTAAAGCATTACCTGATTCAATAATTTATGGGCACCCTCCCAAGCATTCGCAGATGGAAGTGAGTTGTTTTGTGACAACGCAGAGGTGACATCACTTTGAATCTGAGTTTCTATCACAGATTTTTCTGTTTGTTCTAATGTTGCTAAATCAGACAAATCTTCCAATAAGTTCTCCCGGTAGCCCAAAAATGTAGTGGTCAGATTGGAAGGAACCGTAACATCCGTGGATGCGTCAAGTGTACCGATGTGCGCTAAGGTCGAATATATTAACTGCCGTAAACTATCCAGTGCAGGAATATGATTGGTAGAAGTAGTTCCTATTTCAGCCATATCATAATCGAATTGGGCATAAGCAGCGGGAGAACTGCCAGTCATAGCCGAAAACCATGCAGCAGCAGTAGAAAGTGTGGGTGCAATATCAGGGTGGAATAGTATTCTTTTATACAATCCTCGTCTTTTTTCCCAAATTTGGACAGTAGACATTCCTGACGTATCTCCAGCCATAAAGTTCTCCTCTTCAACTGTGATTATTATTTGAGCGACAGCTACTAATTCAGGATCACAATAATCTTCATCTGCATTTATATTTAAAATAAACCAATGCTCTGACCCAGTGCCTGAAAGTGGCGGTTTAATTTTACCGGCATCAGGGAAATAAGTATACGTTGAAGTATTGGTTTCTTTTATAGTAAATATAGACAGAAGCGCGCCATTAGTATTCGTTATTCCTTTGTATTCGGCGGCATTCTCAATGCATGCATCTTTATCAGGCAACCAAGTATTGCCCCTGCCAGATTGTGCGCCAATTAATGGTTTGGAAATATTAGCAGACTCAATAAAAAGTCCTTTATTATGATTGTTAAAATGATTCTCTCTTAGTTGGGTATATCTGTTGTCATCTAAGAAGTGCATTCCTAACCCCGAAAAATCCACAATGTTTTCACAATACCTGATCTCTCCTTCCGGGCTTCCATTTGTATGAATTGCACAAGTAATGTTAGCAGCGGAACTGATTAATTCTCCTGTAACCTGATTGCTGTAGACCTCATGATTTGTACCCGTATTTTGTCCCCCTTCTACATATTGCAATGCTATACCGGTAAGGTTGCTGTAGGTTCCCGTAAACTCCAGATCATTATCATACACCTTGATATTGTTTCCATTGTAACATTGGACACGTATGCCATATCCCCCTGTACCATCATTATCCCAAATTATGGTATTATCGTGAATAAGCAATTGGTCTGTTGCTCCAATTTGTTGATCGAAAACCAGTATAGCACTAAAAAAACTTGAATTTTCCACATCAAAATAATTTCCGGAAATTTCATTGTGAGCGACAATGGTGCCCACAGGCTTCACCCTGCTCCGGGTTAACCATATTCCTGCAGACCAACTACTTGCATCCGTAGTGAGCGTGAATGTGTTGTTTTTGATCTGAATAATTTCACCAACTTCATTGTGGTATGATTCAATACCCTTATACCAATGGTCTTTAAACTGGTTGGAAGTAGCATATAAATTTGCCTCTCTCATCTCGAAACCAACGTTGCCATATCCTTGAACGAGATTTCGATATGCAGTAATATTTCCTCCATTAGCGTAGATACCTGCTCCAAAAGCGACATCAAGATTTTGAAAAGTATTGTAAAAGGATGCTAAAATACTATTTTCAGTGTATATCCCATAAAGCATACAACTAAAAGTGTTCCATGCATTATTAGGATATACAGGATCATTTGCATTTCCGCTTACCACCTGAGTTTTGATAAAATGGCAACCAGCAAAAGAGCGTGGATAAAATGGCATAGGATCCGACAACGAACTTGTGAGTAAGTTGGCATTGGAATAAAACTCATTTCTGTTGATAAACACCTGTAATGGAGAAAAATTTTGTAGCTTATTGGATATACCAATGTAGTTATTCGCAAAGATATTGTCGTAGATACTGTATAAGTGTTTGCCACCTTCTCTTAACGTAAGCGCACTAAATGCATCTTCAATTTGACACCCCCTGAAAAAGAAAGTAAAAACCTGTGAAGAAGGATCGACTTTAATCCTTTTCCACATTTCATCACAACCAGAGGCAAAAAACTTACAGTCAGTAAATATTACAGTCTGGCTTGCCGAAGGATTAATATTAATTACTGATCCTGGCCCCATTGCAAAATTACAGTTTATGAATTCGACCGTAACTGTTAATTGATAAGATGAAGCAACGTAAATATTTTTATTACTCACGGTGCCACCTGATGTACCCTGGTTCGCTGAGGTAATATTGTATCCTTCGGAAACAGTAAAACTTTCAAACTCGTTGCATAAATGATTGGATGAAGAAATGCCGCAGGCAGAAGGAAATTCGGAAGATGTTCGGAGACATGGATCATAATCACGTGTTGGTTCGGAATCCTGTGCTGGAAGAATTACAAGATTGCCGCAACAAAAAAAAATGATTAGCAGAAGCTGAGAGGTGAGACGTTGAATCATAATGGTAATTTTTTTGGTAAAATAAATTTGGTTAATGAAACTATTTCAGATTTATGGTAATAATAATGAAACACCAAATCATTAACATATTGAGCACTGCAATTTCAGTACAGGACAAAGCGAGAAAAGAGGTTAATCCAGAAAAAAACACGTTGCTTAAGTACAATAGTTCAATAAAATGTAAGGAAAACAGCCGCCTTGCTCGGATCCCCAGGCACCGGAATGACAAATCAATCTATTGGTTTCCGATCTCCCAGTAATCCGCACTCGCCACTCCTATTCACTTTTGAGCGATTTTACCGGATTGGCCAGCGCCGCTTTAATCGTATGAAAACTTACCGTCAGCATCGTCAATAATATTAGTACTACTAACGACCCGATAAACGTAGCCGGATGCAAGGTCGTTTTAAAAGGGAATTCTGCCAACCAGCGCTGCAGGAACCAGGCCGCCAAAGGTAAAGCGATACAGCCTGCTACCAACACTAAGATCAGAAAATGCCGGTCGAGCAATGCCACTATCTGCGATTGGCCAGCCCCAAGGACCTTGCGGATACCGATTTCCCGGCGCCGTTGTTCGGTCGTGTAGGCCACCAATTTCTTTCGCAGCAATTCCACCACCCGATTTCAGACTGATGCCTTTCAGCACTGCCACAGGCTGGAACCCAGACAATACTAATGCCGGATAGATGCCGCCCAGAAAGCCCACCAATACTAATATTGCTGCCAGACCGCTCATAATAACCGGTTGGGAAAGCGCCTGTGTGGTCAGGGCTTTGCCCGACAGGTCATTAAAAATCGGCAGCAGCAGGTACGCCAATCTCAATCCAAGTGCCCCGGAAAACAAGGCCAGCAGGGCTGATTCGGTCAGGAACTGCATCGCCAGGGCCCCACGGGTGGAACCAAGAACCTTCCGCATACCCACTTCCCGGGCACGACGGGTAGACCGCGCTGTGGTAAGATTAATATAGTTGATGCACGCCAGTAATACCAGAAAAACAGCCGTCATGCCGAGGATACGCACGTACGCCATACTTCCCAATGGCTCAGGTTCTTCTGAATTAATAGATTGGAGATGAGTATCAGTGATTGGCTGAACGACGTATTGGATATTGATATTCAGGGGTTTAAAAATGGAAGCCATGTACTTTTCATACATTTCTCCTATTTTTTGTTCGAATGCGGCTGGTTTTACGGCCGGATGGAGCAATGCATAAGTGAAAGAAGTGAATTGTCCCCAGCCGGGGCCTTGTTCAGTCACAATTTTTCTGATTTCGTGGTCGGCCATTAAACCGTCAAAACGAATGTGCGAATTGGCAGGAATATCCGCAATGATACCCGTTATTTTCCAGGTTTCATTCCGGTTGGTGGTGAGTGACCTGCCGGTATAGGATGGGCTTACCCCAAAATATTTTTCGGCTACCGAACGCGATACAACAAGACTTCCGGGTTCTTTCAAAGCCGTATTCGGATCGCCTTCGAGCATGGGGAAAGTGAAAATGCTGAAGATGTTTTCGCCAGCGTAAAAAAACTTTTTTTCTAAAAAGCGCTTTTCTCCATTGCGAAATTCCACTTCATCACCCTGAACAATGCGCACAGATGCATCTACCTCGGCCGGGTAATCGTTTTTCAGGGTGGCGGCAGTCAGGAATTGGGATGTCGCCCAGTGGAATTCATTTTCAGTCTCCTTCACGTGCGATCCTATCCGTACGATCTGGGCGGCTTTTTCATGGAAACAATCGTATTGCAGTTCGTCGGCGACATAGAGCAACAAAAGGAGACTGAAAGTGATACCCACCGTTAGTCCGAGGACATTTAAAAAAGTATACCCCCGGTCTTTCAACAAGATCCGGAAAGCGGGTTTAAGAGAATTACCAATCATAGCTTAACCTTTTAAAATTATGGTATAAGAAAGGTGGGGAAAGTACAGATTGAGCAACCTCCCTCCCTCCCCACTTTTACTCCTTCCTCAACGACCGCACCGGGTTCATCAGCGCTGCTTTAATACTCTGGTAACTTACAGTCAGAAAAGCAATGGCAATCGCTGCTATTCCTGCTAACACGAACATCCACCATTGCATATTAATGCGATATACAAAATTGGACAACCATTTTTGCATAAAATACCACGCAACGGGGGAAGCGATGACGATGGAAATGAGGACTAATTTCAGGAAATCTTTGGCCAATAAGCCTGTGATACCTGCCACCGAAGCACCCAGCACTTTGCGGATACCAATTTCTTTGGTGCGCCGCTCGGTGGTGTATGCAGCCAATCCAAATAGTCCCAGACAAGAGATCAAAATAGACAGCAGGGCAAAAATGCCAGCGATGGTACTTACCCGCTGTTCCGACTTGTACATCTTCGCAAATGCATCGTCCATAAAGCGGTAACTAAATGGCTGCCCTGGTGCCAGTGTTTGCCAGTTTTTTCCAAAGCGGCAATCACCGATGCCGATTCGGCACCCTGGTACCGGAATGACATCATTGTACTGGAACGGCCCAATTGCAGGTACAATGCGCCGATATTCTCCCTGAGGCTGGCCCAGTGAAAGTCTTTAACCACCCCGATCACTGTCAACTCTTTAAAGTCCTCCGGCCGGGTATTGCCACTGGGAGCACTATCGAGGGTATACAGGTTCTTGCCACTCGGGTCGCCCTGAAAACCGTACAAACGAGCAGCGGTTTCATTGATAATAATGCAGGAACTGTCGGTTGTTCGGCTGGGGTCAAAATTGCGGCCATATACCAACTCCATACCCAGGGTGGGAATATAATCGGCATCGACCTGCCAGCTTTGCATGGAGACGGTATTGTTGCTGCCGATTGACCTGTCTATCGAAACGCCGCGATCGCTGCGGTTGGAGGCAATAGGGAGAAAACCCGAAACTGTCCCTTTTTCAATAGCGGGATGTTGCAGTAAAGCTGTTTTAAAAGCGGGCAGATTATCGCCAAGCGCATAAGTGTCATCTACTATGATAACCTGGTTTTTGGCAAACCCGAGTTTTTTACTTTGAATAAAGTCTAGTTGTTTCGTTACTAACAGGGTTGAAATAATCAATGCCACGGAGGCGGCAAACTGAAACACCACCAGGGCGCTTCGGAAATTACTGCCTCTCCCAATTCCTGTTGCTTCGCCTTTCAGAACCCGCACTGCTGTAAACGCCGACAGGAAAAATGCCGGATAGCTTCCGGCCAGCAAGCCCACGAATATGGTTGCTCCCGCCATGATAAGCCAGAAAGGAACGGATTGCCAGGGCATCAATAGATTACGATCAGCCAGTGTACTGAACCACGGTAATGCTGCTGTTGCCAAAATGATCGCCAAGACCACTGCAATACCCGAAATCAACACAGATTCCGTAAGAAACTGGCTCATCAGTGCGCCGCGGCCACTGCCCAGCGATTTGCGTACGCCCACTTCTTTAGCGCGGCCGGCCGACCGGGCAGTTGCTAAGTTCATGAAGTTAATACAGGCGATCAACAGGATAAATCCAGCAATAGCACTAAAAATCCATACTTGTTGAATACTGCCGTTGGGCCGAAGTTCCACATTAAGATCGGAATGCAGGTGAATATCTGTGAGGCGCTGCAATGGATACCGCACATATTGCCCTGTTTTTTCAAATTCTTCGATGGTACTTCCCAGCATTGCCTGCACGGAAATGGCCATTTTTTCCCGGGTTAATCTTTGGAATTTTTGTTCAAACACTTTAAAACCGACCCCTTTGTGCAACAGCAAATAAGTTTGCCAGTTATTGCTGGCTCCCCAAACTGGCGGGGAATCTTTGATCTCCTGATCGCCGTTCATTGCAAGGAGAAAATCGGCTTTAAAATGGGTATTGGCTGGAAAATCTTCAAAAACAGCGGTAATTTGCCATCTTTCTTTGTTCTCGAGTACAAGGGTTTGCCCGATGGCTAACTGCGGTGCAGAAAAGTATTTTTCAGCCATTGAGTGGGAAATAGCCAACGATTGGGGGCGTGTGAGGGCATGTGCAGGATCACCCTCTATGATGCGGGCGGGGAATACTTCAAAAAAAGTACTATCCGTCTTCAGGACGTTGTTCTCCCGAATATTTTGCTGGCTCTCACCCTCTCTGCGGATAAGGAATGAGCCGTTGTCGCGAAAGCGGCACCAGGATTGCACTTCCGGCAATTCCTTTCCACAATCAGGGCCAATTGTCGAGCCCACTACTGCCAAATTGAATTTATTACTGCCGAAACTGATATCTGCTACCGGCCGCACAATACGATCGGCATTGACATTCCACTGATCGTAGGTCAGTTCATGCGCCACGTACAGCGAAATAAGCAAACATGCAGCAATACCTAAGCAACGTGTCATAAATTGCTTTCCATAATATGTCCTGAATGAATGGTCAGGGCACTAAAAATGTGTTTAAATTACTTATTTTTGAACACATTGCAGAAAGTAATTTATGACACGTTGCTAAGGATAATCCTGTGATATTGAGGGCCGAAAACAGGCTTTGCTTCCGGAGGTTTCTGACGGCGATGGTGAGGTAGTTCTTTATCATGGTGTTTAATTTGTTATCAGTTAATCAGTTATCAGTTGTAGAGCGTATTGAAAGCAGGGGGGATGCATTGCATCGCCTGGTTCGCAGTTCACACAACGACTGATAACTGATTATTGCTACTGCTTACTATTCACTTCTTAACGACTTCACTGGATTCATCAGTGCCGCCCGGATACTATTGAAACTCACCGTCAGAAAGGCGACGGCGACGGCAATGAGCCCTGCAAGGCCAAATATCCACCACGATATCGGAACCCGGTAAACAAAATCGGACAACCATTGGTCCATAAAATACCAGGCGATAGGCGAAGCAATTACAATAGCAATCCCGACCAGCAATAGAAAATCTTTGGCCAGCAACCCTGTAATACTGGCAATTGAGGCACCTAATACTTTGCGAATGCCGATTTCTTTGGTGCGTTGAACGGTCATGAGGGAGGCTAAACCATACAGCCCAAGGCATGAAATCAGTATTGCGAGCAGGGTAAACCCTTTGCTGAGAGCGGTAAACCGCTCTTCTTCCTTATAAAATGAAGCGATGCCTTCATCCACAAATGCACCATCGAATACCTGTTCAGGATAAACGCGCTCAAATACCTGCTGTATTTGCGTTACAGTACCCTGCATATTTTCAGGCCTTATTTTTATACTCGTAGTACCATAATAGGCATTTTTAGAAAACAATACCATTGGTTTCATCTCCTGTAAGGCAGAATTGGCCTTAAAATCTTCCACCACGCCTACAATGGGATTCCATTTGCCACTGCCGATCCTGAACTCTTTCGTGAGTGCTTCTTCATTGGTGATGCCGAGTTTTTTCAGCATAAATTGATTGACCAATACTTCCCGGGTGGTGTCGCAGGGCTGTAAATTCCTGCCTGCTACTATTTTCAGACCGAAAGTATTGACATAATCGGCGTCTATGATTTTCATAAAGGTCGAAAAAGGGGCATCATCACCGCCACGACCCAAAGCAAAATTACTGCCCCAATTGTTGCCCGAAGATGGTACATCGCTCGCCAAAGTCACCGCTTCCACGCTTGGCAGGGCTTTTAATTGGTTTTTCAATGTTTCAAAGCGGGTAATACTTACGCTGTCAGATGACATTGGAAAGGAATAAACGAGGTCTGGTTGGAAACCCAGATCGAGGTTGCGGAGGTATTCCATTTGCCCCACGGTCACCAGGGTACCTACGATCAATGCCTGAGTGATCATGAATTGCCCTACCACCAGGGCCTTGCGCAAAGAGATGCCACCCACTGTTTTGCTCGTAATATCATTCTTCAATGCCCTCGAAGGCTGGAAACCCGCGAGTATTAAGGCGGGATAAAAACCCGATAATACCGTCACCGCCACTATAATGATCGCCAAAAATGCCCAAACGGCGGGGTTGGCGATAAAAGGCACCACATCGGGCACATCTGAGATATATTTTAACAAAGGAGCCAGTAATGCCGCTAATGCGGTGCCGAAGCCGACCGCAAAAATCACGATCATCGCTGTTTCGCTCATGAATTGGCCCACCAATTGTCCTCTGCTACTGCCAAGACTTTTGCGAACTCCCACTTCTCTTGCACGGCCAGCCGCTTGAGCCGTCGCAAGATTGATAAAGTTAAAGCACGCCATCAGCAGCATTAATATGCCGATAAGCGAAAGTACTTTAATTCGGGTCAAGGGCATCACATGCAGCCCAAGCCGTCCGCCGTATAATTCATCAAAATGCAATTCAGATAAAGACAACATGGAGTGCCATTTTTTGAATTTGCTATCCTGCTCGCCATATTTTTCTTGTCCGATAGCCGCCAGGGCAGTGGCAGCAGCGCCTTTTTGATCGGCGCTGTTCAGCAGTGCAAATGCCTGATCATTGCTGCTGGTGTTGCCCCATTCAGGGTTGTAGTTGTACAGTTCGGCGTTTTTTTTCAGCGTTTCATAAGAGACGATTGCGTTTAAAGGGAAATCAGTATTCAATGGGGGATTTTCCACCACTCCTTTTATAGTTACCAGCACCAGACCGTCCAACAGCACTGTTTTGCCAATGGCTGACTCCCATTTGCCAAAACACTTTTCGGCCATAGACCGGTTCAATACCACCACATTCGGTTCAGCGAGGACTGCGGGGTTGCCATTGAGCCATTGCCAGTCGAAAATATCGAAAAAGGCAGGTTCTGTAAATACACCCACTTCTTTTTCTTCATCGGTAGGAATCTTTTTACCCAAGGCGCTGCCAGGAGCATCGGGAACAGTGATCGTCGGCCACTGTGAATGCACCCGGGCAAATGCGGCAAACTGCGACATTCTATTTTGCATCTCCTCCATCGCCGGAATCGGGATGCCAGGAGTGTTGTCCACTACTTCCCCATCGCGCATAGCATTGGTGACTACCTGTACTATTCTGTCGTACTTGCTTTGTTGCCGGTCGAAACTCAGTTCAAAATTGATCAACCGGAAAAGCAATAAACAGGCTGCAATACCGATGGACAAACCAAAGATGTTGATCCCGGCGTACAGTCGGTTTTTGGAAAGATTCCGCAATGCGATTTTAAAATAATTTTGAATCATAGCTTAATTTAATCGTCGTCCAGTAGTGGCTGCAATTTATTAGCCATTTTTGTAAAAACTTTATAATCAGCATATTAATTAATTTTTTCTTAAAAAGAACAGTTCGTTTTCGGACGAGGGTGTTCGGAAATGGACAGTACCGAAGGTGTTACCGTTTCCGCCGGTAACGGCGGAAACGGTGACATCTTCGGTACTGTCCATTTCCGCCGGAAACGATGACAGGTTTGGGGCTGTCCATTTTCGCCGGAAACGGTGACAGGTTCGGTACTGTCCATTTCCAATGCTAACGGAGGTTTTCCGCAAAGGTGCTGGAATGGAAATAGTGCGTTCAGGAGATGTCACCGTTTCCTCCGTTACCGGAGGAAAGGTAACACCTCCTGAACACATCATTTCCGGACATGCTCTTAGCATTATAAACACCCCGTGGTTTGTTAAGCAGTAATCAGTTATCTTTGCCTTTGATGAAATTGAATATTCTCACAAGTCTAACCTATCCTGAAATGTCTGCCATTCACCACTTTTTTGCCGGGGTTGTCCTGATGATGATCACTGCTCAATGTCAGGCGCAAAATCAACCAGCGCTCTCCGGCAATATTGCTTTGTCGCCTGGATTTCGAACTGTTGCATACCTGGTTCAACCGCGCAGTTTTCCTGAAATAGCGTCCAGTTTTTCGGGAGTAGTGGTGGATTCCGCGATGATAGGCGAGGACGGCAGTTTTGCATTCCTGCAGTTTCAAGCACCGGAGACTGCCACATTTTACGAACTGGTCGTACAGTCTGAAAACAGCAAATACACGAATAAATTGACGGATGAGACCCCTGTTGCAGCCAACTATTTTCCGGTGGTGCTGAAGAAGGGGAGCGCATTGCGACTAAGAGCCCAACAAAGCCAATTGTTGAATACGGGAAAAACAGCCACCAACGACCTGGACAATTCCGCATTACAGGAACTGATTGCTATCCGGATCAAAACGTTTAACCAGTTTCATCGCCTTTTGCCGGGCGATCCGCAACACGATGATACCGCCGTGCTCGAAGCAGCGGCCAGGCTGGAGGGATACCGGCAGCCTTTGATCGCTTTTGCCAATACTACCCATTCCTATTGGGCGGCATTGCTGGCTGTACGCTGGGTGAGTCCGGAAAGCGATTACGAACGGGTGCCCGAATTCCTGCACCAACAATGTGCCCGCTGGCAAAAAACGCAACCGGATCAGGCATTCACGGCTCAACTTTGCGCACTGAGTGCTCCCGGAAAACTACCGTTAATGATCGGTGATACCGTTCCGGATTTCGGGTTACCTATGGAAAATGGCGATACCTTATCCCTGTATAAAATACGTGGTAAAAAATTGACGGTCATTGATTTGTGGGCATCCTGGTGTGCGCCTTGCCGTCGCGAAAACCGGCAGGTTTTATTACCAATTTGGGAAAAATATAAAGAAGACGGACTTCAAATTGTCGGGTATGCTTTAGATAGTAATGCCGGCGCCTGGAAAGCGGCGATTGAAAAGGACGGTGCCGTTTGGGCGCAGAGTTCCCATCTTTCGGGCGATTCCTCGCCTTTTCTGGATGCTTTGCATGTGACTACTATTCCTGCCAATTTTATCATAGACAGCCATGGCAAAATTATTGCCAGGAACGTACACGGTGAGGCACTTGGAGCGTTGGTTGGGAAAATGATGAGTGAGGAATAAAGTCGCTTCATCTTTCCTGAATCATCTACCTTTGTCAGCACCTCTATTTTATGTCACAACGCCTTTTTCTCATCACCCCCCCTTTCACGCAGTTGAATACGCCCTATCCGGCGACGGCTTACCTGAAAGGATTCCTGAACACTAAAAAAATCGAATCGCACCAGGCGGATTTGGGGATTGAGGTGATTCTGGCGTTGTTTTCGAAGGAGGGATTGACTGAGTTGTTTGCGTATATCAGTGAGATGGGTAATAGTGAGGCGGTACCTGTAAGTCTCCCCCTCACTGACAATGCCCAGCGAATCATTGCTTTACAAGACCAATATATCCAGACCATCGATGCTGTTATTTTGTTTTTACAGGGCAAAAATCCGACTGTTTCGCACCTGATTTGTCAGGATGGTTTTTTGCCGGAAGCGGGTCGGTTTGCGCAGCTGGACGATCTCGACTGGGCTTTTGGCGCTCTGGGTACCCAGGACAAAGCGAAGCATCTCGCTACCCTTTACCTGGAAGATCTTTCCGACTTCATTCAGGAATGTGTGGACCCGCATTTTGGGTTTAGCCGGTATGCCGAAAGGCTCGGTCGCTCTGCCAATAGTTTTGATGAATTGTACACGGCGCTGCAACAGGAATATACCTATATCGACCGACTACTGATCGGGATTCTTGCGGCAAGGATAAAGGAAATAAACCCAACTATGGTGTGTATTTCCGTACCGTTTCCTGGCAATTTATACACTGCATTCCGCTGCGCACAATGGCTCCAACAACATTGTCCGGATGTAAAAGTGGCGATGGGCGGTGGTTTTGCCAATACCGAATTGCGGTCGCTTTCTGAGCCGCGCGTATTTGAATTCTTCGATTTTATTACCCTCGATGATGGGGAAGCGCCCATTGAACACTTAGTGGAGCACTTAGACGGCAAGCGGCCACTGGAATTGCTCAAACGCGCTTTCGCTCTGGTCGATGGTAAAGTCGAATACTTCAACCTCAGTCTGAGCAAAGACTATAAACAAGCCGATACTGGCACACCTGATTACAGCGATTTGTGGCTCGATCAGTACATTTCGGTGCTGGAAATCGCCAACCCCATGCACCGCATGTGGAGCGATGGCCGTTGGAATAAACTCACTATGGCCCATGGTTGTTACTGGGGGAAATGTACGTTTTGCGATATTTCGCTCGATTATATCAAGGTTTATGAGCCATTGACCGCCAACTTGTTGTGCGATCGGATGGAAGAAATGATTGCTCAAACCGGCGAAAACGGGTTTCACTTCGTCGATGAAGCCGCGCCACCTGCGCTCATGCGCGCACTGGCGCTGGAGATCATCCGCCGCAAACTCACGGTGAGTTGGTGGACCAATATCCGGTTTGAAAAAAGTTTTAGTGCCGACCTGTGTGTGTTGCTTCGGGCGTCGGGTTGTGTGGCGGTTTCTGGTGGATTGGAAGTGGCGTCCGACCGACTGCTGGACCTCATCCAGAAAGGGGTGACGGTGGCGCAGGTCGCCCGCGTGACCCGCAATTTTACCGAGGCGGGTATTATGGTGCATGCTTACCTGATGTATGGTTTTCCGACCCAAACGGCGCAGGAAACCATTGATTCTTTGGAAATGGTGCGGCAGATGTTTGAAAACGGCATTTTGCAATCAGGTTTTTGGCACCAGTTTGCCATGACCGCCCATAGTCCGGTGGGGATGTACCCGGAAAAATTCAAAGTGAAAAAAGAAACGGAGGCGATCGGCACTTTCGCCAATAACGACATTGTACACATCGATCCATCGGGAACCGACCACGATAAATTCAGTTATGGACTGAAAAAATCGCTGCTCAATTTCATGCACGGGATCGGTTTCGATTTGCCGCTCCACGATTGGTTCGATTTTAAAGTCCCGCGTACCAGCATTTCCAATCAATACATTATCAACGCTCTGGATGAGTCGGATGCATTTTCGCTAAAACCTATGGCCAAAATAATATGGCTGGGTGCTACACCATCAGTCGCCCATTTTACCAAAAATAAAAAAGGCCGTCAATGGGAAATGGTCACGCTCACCTTCCATGGTAACAAAGAAACGGTACGGATCAACGTCGACCGCGCGCCCGGCAAATGGCTCGTTGGACTCCTGGAAAAGGTATCGGTAAAAAACGCCGGATTGTTGACCTTTCAGGAGATACAAGGACAGTACGAAGCGGCTGGATTGGAGGATTTTGAGTTGTTTTGGTATGGGAAACAGGTGGAGGTGGTGAAGGGGATGGGGTTGTTGGCGCTTTAAAATGTTCAATTTTTAATGTTCAATGTTCAATTTTCAAGTAGCACAATGCTTGATTTAATCACCTTAGGTTATAGGTGCTGGACAATTCAGTATTTATTGATTCAAATATCTGAATTTATCCTAAATTTGCATTATTAATGGGAAAAGGAATCACTTTAATTGATCGGCATCGGCCCCAACTTTTGCAACTATGTCTTTGGCACTTAGTTGCTCAGGTGCATTTGTTCGGATCTGCTGTTACTGACAGGTTTGATATGCAGGGTGATAGTGATCTTGATTTTTTGGTCACCATTGATCGATCGTTAACACCGTTAGAGCAGGGGGAGCACCTCCTTCAAATATGGGGAGAGATGGAAGCACTCTTCCATAGGCCAGTTGATTTGCTTACAGAGAATTCACTTCACAATCCTTTCCTAAAACGGCAAATTGACGCCACTAAACTGCTACTGTGTGACAGAAAAAGCCCAGAAACCCATCAAACACCATGCAAATAGGAATTGACAGCTTCGCAGCTGCTTCGTCGGGCACCGGCGTGGAAAATAACAGCGCCCAATCGCTTGCCGAATTATTAGAACGGATTGAACACGCCGATAAAGTGGGCTTGGATATATTTGGCATCGGGGAACACCACCGCAAAGAATTTCTGGATTCGGCGCCGGTCATGATTCTGGCAGCGGCAGCGGCCCGCACCAAAAATATTCGCCTGACGAGTGCCGTGACCGTATTGAGCGCTGCTGATCCGGTAAGGGTATTCCAAAACTTCGCGACCTTGGATTTGATTTCGCAGGGGCGGGCTGAAATGGTGGTAGGCCGCGGATCATTTATAGAAGCCTTTCCGTTGTTTGGTTTGAACTTGCAGGATTATGATGCGCTTTTTGTAGAAAAACTGGAATTGTTACTGCATATTCGGGATAATGAAGTGGCCAATTGGTCGGGTCGTTTTCGGCCGGCACTCAAGCACCAGGCTGTTTATCCAAGACCGTTACAAGATCCACTCCCTGTTTGGATTGGAGTGGGCGGGACACCTGAATCGTTTGTGCGGGCCGGCACGTTGGGGTTGCCATTGATGGTGGCCATTATTGGAGGGGAAACACATCGCTTTCGACCGCTGGTAGATTTGTACCGACAAGCCGGGAAAAAGGCCGGACATTCCCCCGAACAATTAAAAGTAGGCTTGCATTCGCTGGGATATGTGGGCAATACGACTGAAGAAGCTGTTGCAGATTATTATCCGGGTTATGCCGAAACGTTCACCCGGATCGGGAAAGAACGGGGATGGCCGCCTGTGACCCGCGCTGGTTTTGAAGCACAGCGAGGGCCATTGGGCGCGTACCTGGTGGGTAGTCCGGAAGAAGTCGCCGCCAAAATTCTTCGGCATAGCGAGGCATTAGGTGGTATTTCAAGGGTTGCTTTTCAGATGGACAACGCCGCGTTGTCACATGACAAACTGTTGCAATCGATTGAATTGATCGGGAGCAGGGTGGCACCTTTGGTGCGGGATGGAGTAGCGGGGGAGTAAATATTACCCTTGATCTAATGCGTTTCCTCCCTGCCAAACGCCAATTCCCAACAGGATCAAAGACATCAAAACCGCTGCGACACCCCGTTTGCGCGATTTGGTTTTCTTTTTGGTTTGTGCCAAGGAAATTAAGCCCGCAATCAATCCCACCAGACAAGCAATAACCGCCAGCGCGATCAGCACACCGCCCCCCGCAATAAACATTCCATACAACGCAGCTAATCCCAAGGCAGCCCCCGCAAATCCAATGGCAACCTGGGAGGTGCGCTGACCGGGTTCGCGGATGGGAGCAATCGTGGTGT
>JBILHQ010000284.1:0-6406 GCA_044350415.1 Saprospiraceae bacterium
TATCAAAGACCATTCTGAACATTTGATGGAATACATACATGGCATAGCTATAAGTGCCGATGTGCATCAGGAAGGGCCACTCACATACCTTTTTGATCAAACCTTTGGTATCTAAAGCAAAATAGACCACGCCCAGAAACATCAGCGCCACCCAGGTGCCGCGCCAGTGCGAGTTACCTGCAATTAACATATAAAAGGTGAGCATAAAGGCAGAGAACGTAAAATCCCGTGTCAGATCCCGTCGCAATCCCTTAAACGTCAACCAGCCTTCTAATCGCAAAACGGCCAGAAAACTTCCGGCCGCCAGTCCGTCCATCCGGCAATAGGGTAAAACATAAGAGGCGATCGACCAGGTTTGGCCAAAAGCCAGGTCTGTTTCTATCCGAATCCAGGCGCTCATTGCCAGAATCAGCACACTTAGTGCCATCACCCCTCTGCGCGGGAGCAGGAGTACCACCAGTGGCCAAACCATATAAAATTGTTCCTCCACTGCCAGCGACCAAAGGTGACTGAGACCCACCCAATTGGTTTGCCATATCCAATCACCCTTTAATGCCAGCGCGATATTGGGGATAAAAGCAAAATACCAGCCCAGAGAATCATATCCGGTATAGAGCCGTTGCGGTTGCTGGTCGATGACTACAATAGCAAAGACGGACAGCATCAATACAAAATAATACAACGGAAATATCCGCAGTATCCGTCTGCGGTAAAAATCCCGAAAATAGTCAGGCCTGGTTTTTTTGTGCAGTAATATGCTGGTAATCAGAAATCCGGAGAGCACAAAAAACAGGTCAACCCCCAGCCACCCTGCGTGGCCTACAGCCCACCACCATTGGTCGTGGTATAAATCGTCAAATAAAAAGTGACAAAACAGTACCGTTATGGTGGCGATTCCCCGTACGCCATCAAGCGCTGGGATTCTGTGTTGGGGTGCTGCTGATTCCATAATTGATACAAAGATAGGTAAAGTCCCAGACATGTTCTAAGCGCTAGTGGATATCTCCAGGCGAAGCAGCCTTTTTTGCAATGAATTCAAAATCTCCGGTATTTCTGCCCTTGTGAAATGTAAAGCTATGAGAAAGCAAGACTAAATCGCAATCAACTCCAGTCGGGTGACCTTAAATGCCAGGCCAACCGCTCCAGTGTAAACTTACTTCCTGTGTATTTGAAAAACGAGACTGCGAGCGAAAAAATGACGGCGGAAAAGAGCGCAGTGCACCTGTCGGCATATCAACTTTAAGTGCTGTTCCAAACCCGGTTACAACGAATACTGCCCTCTCTTTTACTTTGCCAGAAACCAGTTTCATTACCCTGTTTGTGTATGATTTTATGGGTAAATTAATGAACGAAACTATCCATCAAATGGAAATGCCCGCTGGCGAGCACCAGTTAGACCTGAATACAGGGAACTGGCCGGAAGGGTTGTATTAGTGTACCCTGCGGGCATGGGAAGTGATGCATACGGTGAATATTGTGAAAGTTTAATACTTATTTTTCTGGGTGGCGACGGCTCCCAAAGAGATTGGCTTTCCAGCGTTGCTCACTTTGGTAATGTTTTAACCACTCCTTACTGTAATGAGAATAAGTATCCGTCAATAGCTGTTCATACCTGCCAAAGGCCGATATATCCCCACTGGCCTGGTTGACAATGGCAGTAGCAGCGTCTATACCACTCACCAATGCCAAACTAATCCCATGTGCACTGAGGGGGTCCAAACT
The DNA here is from genome assembly GCA_044350415.1 of Saprospiraceae bacterium. Taxonomy (GTDB): domain Bacteria; phylum Bacteroidota; class Bacteroidia; order Chitinophagales; family Saprospiraceae; genus M3007. The sequence goes on from JBILHQ010000284.1 coordinate 1,723, forward strand.
GATAGCAGCGTCACCTGCGCTAATTCGGTTTTGACCCACCGGCGATGCCAAACGGCTGCTTTCTGCAGCCATTATTTGGGGCGGCTCCAGCAGCTTATACTGGCTTTTTTTGATGCGGTCAAAAGTGTAATGTGTTGAAAATAAATTGTTTTTCCAACCATCTGGTGTATTTAATTGATAGCTCTTGTACAAATCCGGGTCGGTAAAAAATACACAGGCTAAATGCGCATCGGGAAGAGGAGCGGTGTAAACGGAAAATATTTTTTACGTTGTACTTATCATACGAAGTCACTAAGTTTGAATAAATTCGAGAGGAGCAAAGATTATTGCGTTGAAAGAAAACACAAAAGTCTGGGTTTTCCTGCCGTTTTTAAAAAATGCCCGGTAGTATGGCTTTCCCTTTAGAGCATGTCTGTAATTATATCATCACCATAAAATTGTATCATATTATGAGGTTTACCCAATTACATCGCTTTTATTTAATCCCACTTCTGTGCCTTTTTTCTTTATTTGGAGTTTCTGATCTGACTGCTCAGATAAACTACAATTACCATATTGATCGCCCTTACACGGATTATTCAGGCCCGTATTATATCAAATTGCAAGTCAATTTTATACAATCACCTGGTAATCAATGGATAAATAATTGGAATGTATCTGAGGAAGCCGATGCGGCAATGGCAACTTTAAACACTGCATTTAATAAACACAATATTTTTTTCATTCCTTACGAGAACCCTAATTCCTGCTTAACTGCTAACTACGAGGTTTTTACAACAGGCTCCAATATATTAGAGGTTCGTGCAAATATCCAAGACCTGGATATTGCATCGGAAGCTTACAATATTTACGTCACTCACGATAACATAAGTGGGGTTGGTGGATGGGTCTTTAATACTCCATTAATTAATAATCGTTGATTGCTTACATTTGCACTCTTTTTCACTCCGTTAATCCTACCTTCGTATTATTTTTGGTTCTTTGCATCTCATTGCTTTTTTAAAAAAATGTACCAACTTTTGCACTAATGAAACTTCCTAAAATAGCGATCATTTTAAAGGGAAGACCGGATAAAAATAACAAGAAACTGTTATACATTCGCTACTCTATTCTTAGTAAAACAAACTGGTTGTCGCTTGGGATTTCGGTCGCTGAGTCCAACTGGGATGCGAAACGCCGCATGGTGAAAAGCAGGGATGTCGATTCGGCAAAACTCAACCAGATTATTAATGCTTCCAAATTTGAAGCGGAGCAGTTAGCCCTTGATTTTCTTGCTCAAAGCAGGGATCAGGTATTCACTTTTGAATTGTTTAAGAAGAAGTTCCTCAAGACGGAAACCAGGGCAGAGAAGCCTCATGAAATCCCAATAGCCATGTTCCTTGCAACCATTAATGAGATGTTGAGCGAAAAGGCCATATCGTCTTCCACACATGAGGCCTACCGGGCTGCAGTCAATATGTTTATCCGTTACGAGTTGGTCAATACGATTGATGAACTTACGCCGGTTATTGTAAATACGTTCAGGAGGGAGATGATTAAAAACAGGAATGAAAATGTGGCGGCCCAATATGTCCGTAACGTCGCCGTTGTGTTCCGCCATACGGTGCGCCGCAATTCGCTGCACCTGACAGATCCGTTCATCGAGAAGATTGCAGTGAAACGGCTTTCCACTAAAAAAACGCTTACTCCAGACGAGTATAAAAAGATTGTCGAGGCATTTAAAAAGTCCTCCGGCAACGAAAGAGAAATAATTCGAAGATTTTTAGTGTTATGTAAGGGTCTAAGATATTCAGATACCTTACTTTTGCAAAAAACTGATTTAAAAGAGTTTACACAAGAAGGTGAAAAGTTATACTACTTTAATCGCGCGGCTCAAAAAAGTGGCATCGCAGGGATAATTGCATTTTACAATGAGGAGCAGGATTTACTGGAGTTTACACCAAAAGGGTATCTGTTCGATAAAATGGGCCTTACGGTGTACAACAAGACATTAAAGGAGATTGCCGTCAAAATTATCGGGCGGGAAATAACCAGTCACTACGGTCGCCACTACGCCGGTGACCTGGCCATCAACAGTGGATTTGATATCGACGACGTGAAGGCCATATTGGGTATCTCTAAGGAAGGCACAGCAAGGATTTACGCACAAAGACAAAATACTAAAATTTTAACAAAACTATTGATGTATGAGAAAGACAAAAAAAACAGAACTGACCAATGAAGTGCGCATTGCACTTTTGGACCTCAAAGAAGTCGCCTGGCGCGATCTGCCCTTGGTGGAAGCCGGTTATTCGGAGAAAAACTACGCCGGAGTAAGAAGGGTCCTGATGAATTCCATGCTGAATATCGAATTCATCGCCAACCTGATGTTGATGTGTGGTAAAGACCACATTGAAACCGAGCACATTTCGATTCAGGTGGACGGGAAGAATTATGCTGCGGTGGAAGACGCCACATTCGCCCTGAAAACCAATCTGGCAGAGACCAAACCGGTTGACATGGCATGGCGCGAACTGGCACTGGAATACGGCTACGTGGCCAGTTCCGGCAGTTTTTCCCGCGCGATCAAAGGCCGCAAATGGGCGCCAGTGGAAATGATTTACATGATGTGTAAACGATTTAACCAACAACAGGTTTCTGGCGAGAGCAACGGTGTGAAAATCACATTCACGGTGAAGAAGTAATGAGTAATGGCCAACACTTTGCAGCGTTGACCACCTAAAATGAACGAATTAACCTCTTACTTCTTCGCGTTGGAAGATTTTATGTAAGTCCCTTGCTACCGGCGCACAGAATGACGCTATATCTTAAATGGATCAAAGGGCAGTTTTTGTCCTTTCCCTGTCCAAACTACCGGACTCTTTTTGCGGGGATCATTATCGGCATGAATGAAACTGGCGGTCGGAGTGTTGTAAATGCCAAATCTTTTGAAACCTGCCTTCACCAAACCCTGCGCAATCTTTTTAGCCGTTTCCAGATCGTTGTACCCAAAATCAATGTCGGCAGCGTAACCTTTTACATGCGCTGAATCCTTTACCGAACCTACCTCTTTCAATTTGGCATTGTACGCTTCCGTTCTTACCCCTGAGTTCACGTGATAGGGCACGCCCGAATATCCTCGGGCGGCATCCAGCATTAATAAGGTCGATACCCTCATTTTCACACCCGATCCCGGTGCGTCCGGAGAATCGAACTCTTTTATTTTAAAATATTTCATCTGAATGGGCGACTGCTCATAAGTCAAATCATTCGTTGTTGCACTCATATTAATATCTGTGTTGCCCTCGTCGTCGTATAGCCCGCTGTCTCCGATAGCGCCGTTAGAACGTAGATACCGCCACAACAGCCAAGCGATACATCCACCGGGTAAAAGGATGACAAGGATGGTGATAATGATTTTTTTGTTGTTCATCGGGAAAGTTTGAGTACTGTAATAAAAATCGTAATGACGCCTACCAAGCCAGCAAGAATAGCTACCAGGTCGGCGGTTTTTCCTTTCGCGGCTCCGGAAAGGATACGTTTGGCCCGCTCCAAACCACCAGTATTGGCTACCGGATTCGGGGCAGTCGCCTGATTGGCAGGAGTGGCATAAATGGTATCGAACAGGTCATTCACCCGATTGAGTAATCCTTGCCGGAATACTTCCTTGGTGGTATTCAGGTAGGATATCCACTCCTGCAACACGGCATTGTAGATTGCTCCCAAGTTCTGATCGGACAAGGAATTCAGGGCAGCCAGGGTTTTGCTGCCCATTGCGCAGTCCACTTCCAGATTAGCCTGAAATTGGTTGCAAGCCCTTTGAACTGCTTTGGCTGCGGCTACCGGAAGTCCCATGAAATTATTCATCACCAGGTTTGCCAGCAATGGCTCTTTGATTTCATCAATCCGGTAAAACGCCCAAAACTTGCCCAGTACCATAAAAGCATATTCATCATCTATGGCCATCATAAACGCCTGGTCAGGACACTTGATACCTATCAACGTTTCCACCGTTTTGCTGGTGATGCCGTGGTTGGTACCCACGCGGGCGCCGCAGGAATTATAGTTACCCGTGTCACTTTCGTGGTTTTGGTAACCGCCTTCCCATTGCATCAGTCGGTTAAAAAAGTCTTTCGTGAACATGATTATATTATTTATGGTACTTAGCAATTAAAACCTTTCCATCAACTCGACTACCCAGAAGTCCGCGACGTCCGATCCGTCTGAAAGTTCGAAGAAATCAAAAGGCATCCAGAAGTATCCCTTGTCGGCCCACTGATTACCCCAGGAGTTCTGGATTTTAAATGCTTTCCGGGCATTGCTGTACCCGACCGCGATCACCGCATGTCCACCGGCAATACTTTCTCCATTGGGATTCGGTATGGGCATCACCGGTTTGCTTTTGGTGATTTTCCAGAAGGAGTCGTATACCAGGAAACCAAACACCACTGGATAACCAGCAGCCAATGCTTCTTTGACCGATTGCACCGACCCAGAGAGCGCGTAATATTTCGTGGCTTTGTTTTTCAATGCCGCACTGTACACCGGAACTGGGGGCTGGTTGCGCCATTTATCCAGGTTGTATGGCCAGAGCAATTCTGGTGGTGCGCCCAATTTATGGATGACTTTTAAGCCATCGCGGATGTAAGCGCCTGCGTCTTCGTTGGCCGTTCCTTCTAAGCGACGTTCGTTGTAGTAAATGAAC
>JBILHQ010000285.1:0-6387 GCA_044350415.1 Saprospiraceae bacterium
GACCGAATGAGTTTCCTGCTGCTGATTCTGCTTCTTTTTTTTCATGCATGAGCTGCGAAATCCGGTAAGAAGCACTTTCTGCAGCGAAGGTTCGGATGGCCATTTCTGCAAGTTTGTACTTGATCGCGCCAAAAGAACCAATCGATTGTCCAAATTGGTGACGTTCATTCGCGTATTGAACTGCAGAAGCGGTCACTGTGCGGCCTGCTCCGGCACACATAGCGCCAAGTTTGAAACGGCCAATATTTAATGCATTAAAGGCGATAAGGTGTCCTTTGCCAATTTCACCCAGCACATTTTCTGTAGGAACCTTGACGTTTTCAAAAAAGACCTGGCGGGTTGAAGAGCCTTTAATACCCATTTTATCTTCCTCTGCTCCAAATGTGAGGCCCTCCGAGTTGCGTTCAACAATAAAACCAGTGAATTTTTCACCACCAATTTTGGCGAAAACGATAAAAACATCTGCAAATCCGGCATTGGAAATCCACATTTTCTGGCCGTTCAGTATATAGTGTGTGCCATCCGCGTTCAGGTCGGCCCGTGATTTAGCGTTCAAGGCATCAGAACCACTGCCGGGTTCGGTCAGGCAATACGCTGCTTTCAATTCCCCTGTAATAAGGCGTGGCAGGTACTTCTCTTTTAAATAATCTGTACCGAAATAAAGGATGGGCAACATGCCGATACCAGTATGTGCTGCAAAGGACACGAGAAATGATCCAGCAGGACCCATCACGTCAGAAATGACGGTATTAGTATTGGTATCAAGTTCGGTACCACCGTAAATGGCGGGCATGTGGGCACCCAATAGCCCCAGTTCACCTGCCCTTTTTAGCAGGCCGGGTGTTATACCTGCTTCCTGTTTTTCAATCCGCATGGCATTAGGCCGAACCTCTTGCTCCAGGAAATCGACCGCCATTTGGCGGACCATAAGTTGTTCTTCTGTAAGTTCTTCCGGGATAAAAGTATCCTGCGGTTGGCTGTCGCGAATCAGAAATTCACCGCCTTTGAGTACATCGGTTGCTGCAATTGTATCTGCCATATAAGGGTTTAGTTTTTTATAATATAATAATAGCGAATTTTCGCTGCAAATATAACGGACTGCAATTTACTTTTCAACTAATTAATGAATTATTCACAAAAAAATAGTGCTAAACCTTTATCTTTGTCATAAATCACTTGCTCATGACCACTAAGCTCGAACAGAAAGCAGTAAAACCCGATACCTTCCGGGTAACTTTCCGGCACGGTAAACCACTGCGTCTCTTGGCAGGGAGGTGAGTCGCGAGGAATATTATGCATTCGAAGAGCTGCTTTCCGGGGAGGATGTCGTGCCCGGATTATCCGTACGGTTGGCTGATATTATTTAAGAAATTGCTCCATTCGAATAATAATATCGCTCCCTGGCTCATGCCATAGCCCCCGGATACCCACCGCTTCTGCCGCTGCAATATTTTCAGGCAGGTCATCGATAAAAACGGACTCCTCAGGTTTGATTTCGGCATCATTCAGCACGTATTCATAGGCTTCTGCATCGGGTTTACGCAGCCGGATGAGGTGCGAATAATACACCCCATCGAAGTATTTGGATTGAAAATCGGAGACCTTGTGTTCCCGCTCCATGTAAGCATCGATCCAGGTGGCGTGCAAATCATTGATATTGCTGAGCATAAACACTTTGTATCGCTGGCGAAGATGTAATAACATATCGAACCGCTCCTTCGGCATAGCGATAAAAATAGAGTTCCAAACATCAATAACGGCCTGTTCGTCGGGGTGCGGTGGAGCAGCCATCCGGATTGCATCCACAAATTCTTCTGTACTGATACCGCCAGTTTCGTACAGTTGAAAGATGTTATTTTTTCGCAGGACCAGGCCCGCCGCTTCGAATTGCCCGCCGAATATAGCGCGCATACCTTTTTCAATATTGGGCAGGTTCAGGTCGAACAGCACATTCCCAAAGTCGAAGATGATATTTTGTATATCTTTCATAGTCGTGTTGATTTGATCAGTTATCAGTCGTAGCGTTGACAACAAGCAAGGATTTGCGGTGTAATATCCATCATGCTTGTTGACAACGCTACGACTGGCAACTGATGCCTGATGCCCAATCACCTCCCCTTCACCTCCATCCGAATCCTCCGCTCGGGAGGCAAATAATTATTAATTCTGTTAGGTAATATTTTTATCCAGCCCAAAGGTAAGTCACTGTAGGTCACCAGGGTCCAGCCCAATGAAGATTCCGGCGGCGGCGGAAAAGTTTCTTTTTTTAGAAAAGTAAGTGCCTGTTCGCGGGTGAGATCGAGCCGGGGAACAGGAAGGAGCAAATCACTGAGTGCCAGTGCATGGCCGGGAATAAAATCGGTCCCTTTAATCGTACCAATGGGGCATCCAAACCATTTGTTTTTAAAAAGTGGGTCAAGGATCCGCATATTTTCCAGTATTTTTTCCGGAATAGCGAGTATTTCCCCGGAGGGTGTTGTCCAGAAGGTTTGTCCTTGTGCAGGGTTGATCCAGGACGCCAATATTGAAATTTGTTTTTTGGGCAATGGTGTTAGATGTTTAAACCCACCCGGAATACTCATTTTGGCTGTAGCGGAATCGCCCTTTTTTTCATAGGCGGCGATAAAAAAGCCTTCCCCTTTGGTACGGTGCGGGAAAAACTTATACCCGCAATCGGAGGAAGTGACACCCCATTTTTCAGGAATGTCCAATACCACCGGATTATACCCTAACGTATCGATATGGCGTTTAAAATTATCTTCGTTTTCAGACCGGTTATAAGTGCAGGTGCTGTACAAGAGCAAGCCGCCCGGCGCAAGTATTTTTTCAGCAGCTTCCAGAATATGGCTTTGCCGGGTGGTACAAAGAGCAACATTGCCTGGCGACCATTCTCCCACAGCATCAGGATCTTTGCGGAACATCCCTTCGCCGCTGCATGGTGCATCCACCAGAATGACGTCGAACCAATCGGTAAGGGACTCAAATTTATCCACATCGGCACCTAAGACTGCCGCATAAGCAACACCCCAACGCTCCAGGTTTTCGCGAAGTACTGCTGCTCGCGTAGGCATTACTTCATTGGCGGCAAGAAACCCACCTTTTGCCACCTCTAATGCATCGTTCAGTAAAGTGGTTTTTCCGCCTGGTGCAGCACACAAATCGAGTATTTTTAGAGGCTGACAAAGCCGGCCAGTTTGTCGCAATACTTCGTAAACAAACATCGACGACGCTTCCTGTACGTAATATGCTCCTGCATGAAAAAGCGGATCAAGCGTAAAAACAGGGCGCTCTTTTAAATATACCCCTTCAGGATGCCAAAGAACGGGGCCGGCAGCTGCAGGCAATAATGTAGGATCTGCAGGCCGGCGGTTCGGATTGTATCTAATGCTTACTGGCGGCGGCTCATCAAGAGCCACCGCCAGTAATTGCCATTCGCTGTCGCCCAGCAATTGACGCATTTGTTCAATAAATACTTGTGGAAACAATTTTTTTTGGATTTACGATTTACGAATGTTCCGATTCTCCATCGGTCACTGAGCGAAGTCGAAGTGACCGATGGAGAATCGGAACATTCGTAAATCCATTAGTCTCTGCTACCCAGGAAACGCATGAGCAGGTACAGGAACTGCACCAATGCAGCCAAAGCAGCGGAAATATAGGTCATCGCAGCCCAGAAAAGCGCGTCTTTGGCACCTTCATGTTGTGCGCCACTGGCAACACCACTACTGTCGAGCCAAACTAATGCACGTTTGCTGGCATCAAATTCAACTGGTAATGTCACCAGACTGAACAGTGCTGTTACGCCAAAAACAACCAGCGCAATCATCATCAGCCACGGGCTTTTTGTCAGGTACAATCCACCTAGGGCGAACATAAAAATGTATTGTTGGATGCTGGAAGCAATCGTCACCACCGGCACGAGCGCAGAACGGAGCCGAAGCATACTATATGCCGTGGCGTGCTGAACTGCGTGGCCACATTCGTGGGATGCGACTGCTGCTGCTGCTACATTTCGACCGTGGTAAACATCATAACTCAGGTTAACTGTCTGGTTATGTGGATTGTAATGGTCGGACAACTGGCCATCCACCTGAATGATCTGTACATCACCAATACCATAAAATTTCAACATTGTATGGGCGACTTCTGCACCGCTCATACCGTTGGTCAACGGCATCTGACTGTAACGTTCAAATTTGCTGCGGAGCCGGGAGCTCAATATCATTCCGATCACCGTAAAGACTATACCAATTAAAAAGAAAATAGGCATTTTTTAAAAAGTTTATTGTTGTTTACTAATCTATAAATAAAACAGACTGCAAAATAACGTCAGTCTGCCTTTTTTTGTTCGCATATATCGACGTAATACTTTGCAAAAGTCTACATTTCAAATGAAAACCAGTGCAAATAAAAAAATGTCCGAAGATTTTACGCGAACTTGCCCTAAAAAGATGGCAGGATGCGGAACTTTACGGCGATTTTAAGTATTTAATTAGTCCCAGGTCTGCAGATTGTACCCCACGCAACTTGGGTTTTGCTTGGGGCAACATGCTTGGGGTACAATCTACGGACCTGGGACTAACAGACCTGGGACTTAATTAAAAAATAACATTTTGAATACAGGAACAGTAATAAAATCAACCGGGTCGTGGTATCAGGTGCAGATGGACGGTAAAGAAGGATCGATACTGGAATGCCGGATTGTCGGCAAATTCCGGTTGGACGATATTCCATTAACCAATCCCGTGGGGGTGGGCGACCGGGTCGAGGTGGGGCGTGATGAAAAACACGGCACCATGATCAAAAAAATCCTGCCCCGCAGAAATTATGTGGTGCGCCAATCGCCGCGTCGCAAACACGATATGCATTTGCTGGCGGCCAATATCGATCAGGCTGTCATTCTCACCACCGTGGCATTCCCCGATTTAAAACCTGGCTTTATTGACCGGTTTTTGCTACTGACTGCCCGGTTTGATATTCCGGTTACCATTGTCTTCAATAAATCTGATTTATACCGGCCCGAACATAAGGCCGTATACGGATTGATGCGGGAGATTTATGGCAAAATCGGCTATAATATCATGTTGACATCCACCGTAACGGGCGAGGGATTAGTGGAATTCCGGGAATTGCTTAAGGATAAAACCACCCTGTTGAGTGGTCAGTCGGGCGTGGGCAAAAGCAGCTTAGTGAATGCCATCCAACACCAACTCGATTTGCGCACGGGAGAAATCAGTGATTATTCGGGCAAAGGACAGCATACCACCACTTTTGCGGAGATGCACAAATTAGATTTTGGCGGCAATATCATCGATACCCCAGGGATTAAAATGGTGGGCTTTAACGACAAAGACCCGCGCAATATCGCCCACAGTTACAAGGAAATGTTTGAATACTCCTCCAAATGCCGGTTCGGTGGCTCCTGCCTGCACCGGAATGAACCCGGTTGTGCGGTTAAAGAAGCGGTGGAAAAAGGAGAAATCAGTGAGCTGCGGTACGGCAATTATATCGGGATCATGGAAGAGGTGGAAGACCAGAATTATTGGGAGCGGTATAAGGAGATAGAATAAGTTACGGGGTTGCAGCATTGGACCTTCGCAGGAACGCGTACACTGCTAACTACCTATAAATGAACGCCTCCGAAATTACTGTCCGTCAACAAAAAATCCTGTCTGCCGTAACCGTTCGATGTGGTTCCATATCGCTTGTGCCTGTTTTGTGCGATTTATTGCACCTTAGTAAAAGTGCTGTTTACGACAGGATTAACGGCACCCAATCGCTGAGTTTTCCGGAATTGATCGTTTTGCTCGACACTTTTTCCATTAGCCTGGAAGAAATGATGGCTGCTAAACCTGAAAGGGTTAGTTTTTTGACCAATTCCATTCTTACCCCTGTCAAAAACGGTCAAACCTATCTTAAAACGCTACAGGAGAATGTAACCGCCTTTGCGCAGACCGATGGCCTGCGGGGTTGGTTTTCATCGCCTTCCCTGCCGTTTTTCCACCATATGCATTTCAGGGAATCCAAAAAGCAACCAGAAACAGCGCAATGCGGTAAACTCGACCTGTATTACAACGAAATTTCACCCGCCACCATTTCACTGCTGTTGGAAAGCCCGTCCGCCAAAGGCGTATTTACCGTGTTGGACGATCCCGATTTTATGTACAGCGACAATCCGTACCTGTACGAATACACCTTAGCCTGGATGCACAAACTGCGGGTCAAATGTGTCAGGATCAGTGAAGATGCGGAGCGTGAGTGGCGGATTTACTTTAACAGGATTCGGGAGCAGATAAAAGGGGGACGTTAGAAATTACCAGGAGTGAGAGAAGTCACCAATCATAAATCCTAATATTGTTTGCGTCGAAGTATCAGCAACAATCATCA
>JBILHQ010000100.1:0-21005 GCA_044350415.1 Saprospiraceae bacterium
ACCACGCCGACCAAAGCAGGATTGCAAGTAGCAGCCGTCAAAGTCGTCGTATCGGAAGGCAATAAAGTGGTAGTGAGGATGACCAAACTATCGCAGCCATTCGCCCCCGTAAATAAGTTTTGGACCACGCCGACCAAAGCAGGATTGCAAGTAGTAGCCGTCAAAGTCGTCGTATCGGAAGGCAATAAAGTGGTGGTAAGGATGACCAAACTATCGCAGCCATTCGCCCCCGTAAATAAGTTTTGCACCACGCCGGCCAAAGCCGGATTGCAAGTAGTAGCCGTCAAAATCGTCGTGTCTGTAACAGCACAAAGGGTTGTCGAAATCACAAACCCACATGTTGCAGTACAGCTTTCGGCACTTGTTACCGTCACAGCATAAGTGCCGGCTGGTAAGTTATTGATATTGAAAGGGGAAGAGAATGCAGTGCCGCTCCCTGTCACCGGGCCACTCCATTGCACCTGCATGGGAAATGCTGTACTCCCGGAAATAGCTGCTGACCCAACACCATTGGACGCTCCAGGTGCTGAAACAGGCGATAACTGCGCGCAGTCTAGTACAGGCAACAAGGTTGCATTGATGGTATACGTAGAACTGGAGGAACAACCCTTATTATCTGTTACCGTCACGAAGTAATCCCCACCAGAAAGATTACTTCGGTTTTGTGGATTAGTAGTTCCGGGCAAATCAGCCCAATCAAAGGTATATCCGGGCGTCCCTCCGGCCACGGTCTGGTTGATCGACCCGGTATTATTACCGCAGTTGGCCGGCGTGGTATTTCCATTCAACGATAAAAGTGGCGGTTGGGTGATGGTTGCCGGTTTCACGGCAGAACAACCAGCTGCATTGGTAATGGTAACCGCATAACTTCCCGCAGTTAATCCACTGAAAAGACTGTCAGTTTGTGCGCCATTGCCAATATTGTAACTAAACGGTCCTCCCTGACTGGTGGTATGAACAGCGATAGTACCAGTATTTCCACCATTGCATGAAAGATTTGTCAAGGTAAGTGTTGATTGAATGGCGGGCGAAACCACTACCGTATCTGCTCCAAAATCAAAGGCCATTGGGCAACCATTGGGAGCATTTAAGGAGACTACAGCGTAAATGGTGGTGCTATTCAGGGTTGCTGTAAACGTTTGGCCGTTCACGACATTGGGGAGCGTTGTATTTCCTGAACCATTGAAGTAAGTGAGTGAAAATGGCCCCCAGGATATTGGCAGGTTAACATTTACGCTTAATGTAGCGGTAAGAGGGGCACATCCAGTACAATTATTGACACATTCTATCCATGCAGAAGGTGCATTAATTGGAAATTCATTGGGGGGCTCCTGATAACTCAGGCAATCTGCATAACCAAGCCAATTGGCTGCCGAACGGATTCGGGCAATCCAATTGGCACGACTTGTAGGGGTGGATGGGTTTTGATAGCTGGCAAAATTAGAAGGAACAGTCACATTGTAGCAGGAGGCCACACTGGGATGAAGCTTGGAGAATCGTACATTATTTGCCGAACCAGGCGGGCCAGTGACCCAACCATTGGTAGAATAGGCATAAAGAATACGCCCTCCTGAATAGGTTGCGTTATTGGCACAAGCAGCGGGACATCCGGTGCCGTTGTTCCAAACGCCATCCTGCATCAGAAATAATTGATCACCACCTGAACCAACATTAACAAACCGGGTACCCAATTGCTGAAACATCCAGTCATTGTCCGGTAATATGCCCAACGGTTGTTGGGCGCTGACGGTGCGTGGTAACTCGATAGTGATCGTGGTACCAGCCGGAATGGTTCCCCCGAGTCTTGTCATTTGCAAAAAGCCTTCAGAATTTCCCCATTGTCCGGCAAATGCGCGTTCCCATCCATTATCTGTAAGGTCAATACTAGTGCCTGGAGCAAGGTCTCTAAAACAAACAAAACTGATCCTGTCGCGACCGGTGACGGGTCCGGTTTCACAATAGGTCGTAATGTCGTCATCTCCAATGTTGGAATTAACGGCTACAATCGCAATATCCCCGACTTGTAAAGTAGTTTGTCCAGTGGCATTGTCCAGCAGCATTAAAAACAAAAAGAGAAAATAGAAACGAGCCATCCTTTAGCAGAATTTTTTGCAAAGGAAACATATTATTATCTGTATTACCTGATTTTTTAATCTGAATTCTGATTTTTCCAGGCTGAATCGGTCAATTCAACCACTAAGAATCAACAAGACATTTGTTTTTTCTGGCTCATCTCACCGTTTTCTGTAACTCACAGATGATGAAAACAAAAAAAGCAACTAATTCTTAACCTTCCCATTACTTGGGTTTGTTAAGACTTAGTTGCTTATCAAATAAGATACTTAATACCTGATACTTCCTTAATTCATCCTGATTTCATCTTCATTACTATCAAAAAAGCGGTATTGATTGATATGATAATCTGGTTGTGGTATAATCTTAATCCACTTGCTGTACGTCCAGAACCATTTCATTTGAAGACTTTTTAACCAGCCTCCTTTTTTCAAATACGCTTCAATATAAGGGTGTACATGCAATGAAAGCGTCGATTTAGGCCGTGATTGCAGAATAAACTGCATGTCGCGTTCTATCTCGTCTGCCAGCAAAATAGAAGCATTGATCTTTCCAGTGCCACCGCATGCAGGACATTCCTCGGAAGTATTCATTTCTATTTCAGGACGGGTACGTTCGCGGGTGATTTGCATCAAACCAAACTTTGACAAAGGAAGTACCGTGTGTTGTGCCCGATCTTTGCGCATGAAATCTTCCATCGCCTTAGCGATTTGTTTTTTATGCTCCACGTTTTTCATGTCAATAAAATCCACCACGATCAACCCTCCGATATCGCGCAGGCGAATTTGTCGGGCAATTTCTTGGGCAGCATCCAAATTGACGGAAAATATAGTTTGATCGACGTCATTGGAAGTGATTTTATGGCCGCTGTTGACATCAATAACGTGCATCGCTTCCGTTTTTTCAATCACCAGATATGCACCGCTGCTCATCGTAGCCGTTTTGCCAAAGGACGCTTTGATCTGTTTGGTAACGCCATAATGCTCCATTATCGGCTTGGTGCCGGTATAATGTTGTACAATTTTGATTTGATCCGGGCTGATATTTTGTAAAAAGCTCCGAATATCACCATACAAATCCTTATCATTGACTACTATTTTACTGAACGAGTCCGTCAGTAAATCACGGAGTACACTGCTGGTTTTGTCTAATTCACTCAGCAAACGGGCTGGCGGAGTTACGGTTTTGAGTTGTTTGAAAATCTCTTCCCATCTTCCCATGATATGAATCACTTCTTCATGGAGTTCCTGCACTTTTTTACCCTCTGCAGCAGTACGCATAATGATCCCGAAACCTCTGGGGCGTATACTTTCTGCCAGGGTTTGAAGGCGTTTGCGCTCTTCCGGATTGGCAATTTTTTTAGAAACGGAGACTACATCATTGAAAGGGGTTAGAACGATACTTCTGCCTGGAAGAGTGAGTTCACAAGACAAACGCGGGCCTTTAGTAGATATAGGTTCTTTGAGAATCTGGATCAATAACGGAAATCGTTTATTGAGTACCTGATCTACTTTACCCGTTTTGATAATTTCTTCATCTAATTTGAAATTATCTAATTTATGAGTATTAATGGAGCCAGAAATGACGCCGTTGGTCCATTTGACAAGCGACTTGAGTTTTGGACCCAAGTCAGTATAATGGAGAAATGCGTCTTTTCGGTGGCCGATATCAATAAATGCGGCATTTAATCCGGGCATCATTTTCCTGATTTTGCCGATAAAAATATCGCCAACGGAGAATGAATTGTCATTTTTTTGATAGTGCAATTCAGCGAGCTTCCCTCCTTCCAGGAGGGCCATCTCCACGCCCCGATCCGAGGCGTTAACAATAAGTTCTTTTTCCACAGAGGGATGTTGGTTATCAGGCAACGAGAATCGGTCCGAAATATCCTTCGGTCCGGCAAAAGGGTAGCATTCGGTTTACACCGGATGGCAATTGTGTTCGCATCGATAATAAACAACAAACTGGTAGCAAAAAAGCCGGGGCAAGGAGTGCATCTGTTTTCCGTTTAATGGTTTAAGGAGAGAAGGATTTGGCAGATTGGGAACAGAAAATGATGCGAAAAATAAAACAACAGTTACCTGAACGAATAACTGAAAATGCTTGCCGGCTGCTGACATGCTGCCAAAGGGGGGCTTGCTATGGCCCATGGCGGGAATAAGCGGATGCCGTCTGAGATGAGTAAGTGCCCTTAAAGTGGTACTGAAAAATCAATACTATAAGTGTGGGCTTCACAAGAAATAAGAGAGATCGGAAACCGCCTTATAACCGCCGAAAAGGACTTTCCGGGCAAGTGCTGCTTCGGAAAGTCCTGTTTATCGACGGAAGTAAACTATACCGACCCGGGTTAGGAACGCCTGTTGGCAAATTCCGTTACCTGTGGTCAGGCACTAGCGATTCTTCTTCTTATGGCGGTTTTTACGCAAGCGCTTTTTACGCTTGTGTGTGGCAATTTTGTGACGTTTACGTTTTTTTCCGCAAGGCATACTGCTGCTAAGTTTGTAAGTTATGAAATAATTTTATGTTCGAAATGGCACAGAATCACTTGAAAAAAATCTTTCAAATCATTCAATACCCACTATCTTAATATCAAGTATGCAATATGACGATACCGCAATACTTATTTGCATTTTTCGGCAAACTCTCCTGCTTTTGCTGTATTGCCGGCACCTTCATAGGCTTTGGCCAGCAAACACGGGGTGTTTGGATTGGACGGGTCGAGTGCCCAGGCTTTTTCGAGCCGTAACACTGCTTTGTCCCATTGGTTGGTCTTAATAGCTAAACGACCGAGCGCGTTGAACACAGCAGGCTCCGTCGGATATTTTGTTTCCAAATCGCGCAGCATCAATACCGCCTTCATCGGGTTGTCTGGAGGTGGATTTTCAGCATAAACTAATGCCAAATTGACACGATGTTCTGCTTTCTGAGGTGCCAGCGACGCTGCATTTTCAAATGCTGTTACTGATTTCGCAGCGCAGTAGGTACGGATTAACTGATTGTCCCCGGCGTTTAACAGCCCGGTATAGTAAGTTCCGCCAGCCACTGACCACGCATTATCGGTATTTTCCAATATTGCTACTGAATCAGCATAACCGCCAGCTACAGGAGTGTTGCCATTCCTGTACCAAAAACCGGAAAGGGCTTTTAGCGCTTCCGATTTCGCGGTTACCTTAGCCACCATACTTGCACGTTCTAACGCAGCAATTTGTTCTACCTGTGTTGGCGTGAGATGCTCTTTTGCATCCGACAATAACGTTGAAAAACCAGTTGCTTCGCCCTGAATACTTCTGGAGCGATCGGTTGTTCTTTGTTTCGTGTTTTTAGTGTCGAAACCTAACCAAAGTACGAAAAAAAGTGCAACCGAAACTCCGGCAACAATCCATTGCAGTTTGTTCATAGTGTTTATTCATCCCTCGCTATTACCGAAGGGGACATCGCAGAATTAATCTTCAGTCTCGTCTTTTGGCAGCGAATGCACATTGTGCTTCACTTCTTCCATGAAGACTTTGGCCGGTTTAAATGCCGGAATAAAGTGCTCAGGGATTTGAATAGACTTGCCCCGCTTAATATTGCGACCAATCTTTGCGGCACGTTTTTTAATAATAAAACTACCGAAACCACGAACATAAACGTTCTCGCCATGCTCCATGGTGTTCTTGATTTCTTTGAAGAGTGCCTCTACAGTAACCAGTACATCTACTTTAGAGATGCCTGTTTTCTCTGAAACGGCATTCACCAGGTCAGCCTTTCTCATGATTTATCGTGTTGATTTTGAATAAATTATGAACAAATTAGGGACGTTCCGAAAAACGAGGCACAAAGTTCCGATAATTTTTCATTTAATCAAGAGTTTTTAATAAAAAAACAAAAGAAAATTGAAAAAAAGAAAATTATGCACAATTCTTATCGGGCCTTAACTTGAAACACAGCGCAAACTCCGTTGACTTTGTGAAATCACCAAACATTCGATGATTTTTTTTTATTTTAACCAAGTATTTGAACCCTGATGCTATATTTGCCGGTCAAAAGTGAGCCTTGACGGCATTTGCTATCCCTAGAGTTATTTTTTTCTCTCCCAAGGGAGCAGCGCCGTCTCCTCTCAATTAATCCTTACGACACTATGCTTTTATCAATGACCGGATTCGGACGCGCCACCGGAAATTATGGCGACAAAACAATTATCGTTGAACTTCGTGCGTTAAATAGTAAAATTACGGACGTCAAATTGCGAATCCCAGGGGAATACCGCGACCGCGAAACGGAAATCCGCAAAATGGTGGCCGACCACGCTGAACGGGGTAAGGTTGATCTTTTGATCGAGGTGCAAAATGCAGATGGCGCTGCTTCTGTATCGCTGAATGAACCCCTGTTCCGGGGATACTTTCTCGCTGTTTCTAAAATGGCCGATGAACTGGGTCTGTCAAAAGCCGAACTCCTGCCCTCCATTATGCGGATCCCCAATGTGGTGGCTTACCAAAGCACCGAAACCGAAGAGGAGGAATGGATTGCCCTACAGGGCGTTATTACCGAAGCACTGGTTGCGCTGCGGGCATTCCGGAAAAATGAAGGCAGCGTCCTGGAAGAAGACCTTCGCCAACGGGTGAAATTCATTACGGATTTGCTGGAAGAAGTTACTCCTTTTGAACAGGAACGTTTTGTCAGAATGCGCGACCGGATGCGCAACAATATGGAAGAAGCTTTTGGAAGAGAAAATCTGGACAGCAACCGCTTCGAACAGGAAGTGCTTTATTATCTCGAGAAAATGGACATGAGTGAAGAAAGACTCCGGCTTGCACAACACTGTAAGTATTTCCTGGAACAAACCGGGAACAGTACGCAATCTGCAGGTCGCTCTCTCGGATTTATTACACAGGAGATTGGAAGAGAAATAAATACCCTCGGCGCAAAGGCATACGATGCCAATATTCAACGCTTTGTGGTACAAATGAAAGATGAACTTGAAAAGATTAAAGAACAGATTGCCAATGTTTTGTAAGTAACCCATCCGGGGTATTCTCTTACTTTTTTTCTTTGTCTGCCATTTTGTGGCCTCAAAATTGCAGTTTAATCCATGTTGCGGCTGCGCCCGTCAGCTGTATTATTTTTATTCCAAAAACATGATTCGATTTCTACTTGTGCTGATCCTGATAACCGGGACTTTTGGCATACTCAGGGCAAATTGTACAGCCCCTTCTTTATTGTCCGTTGGTACCGTAACCGATTCTTCGGCAGTGCTTACGTGGACTGATGTGGGTGATGCGTATGAAATGGAGATTCGCCGGTTATCTGAACCTTTTTCGGGTGTTCCAACGCATACGGTTCCCTCTGACCCGCCATTTACGGTAATAGGCCTTACTCCTGGCGAGCAATACCGCTTTCGGGTGCGAACGGTGTGCGCAGGAGGAGGCGAAAGTCCATGGTCCGTAATTCGCAATTTCTCAACAGATCTTAATAATGCCCGCCCCTGCCCCCTGGATTTTACGCTCAGGGATACTACCTGTGCGGCTGGTGGCCAGGTTTTTAATCTTCGGGTCGACGATGCTCCGGGAACGGCCTTGGGGATAGATGCTTTAATAAAGGGCGTGCGCTTGATGATTACTCATCCCTGGCGCTCAGACCTGCAGGTGTGGCTGTCCAGTCCTGATGGCACCCGTATTCAATTAATTGGCGGACTTAATGCAGGTGATCAGAACCTTGGCGATCCTTCCGGAAATGGCGGCTGTGGTCAATTTGTGGAACTCACCAGCGACTCAACAGCTCCGTTATTAAGCGCTGCTGCCGAGATGGATAATATTACAGGATTCTGGCAATCACTCTACCCGTTGACTTCTTTTTACACAGGACAAAACCCCAACGGTATCTGGAGGCTCGAAATTTGTGATAATAAGTTGAATCACACCGGAAAATTGCGCCTCGCCCAACTTGTATTCGAACCAGCAGATTGTGTATCGCCCGCTGGTTTAGTGGCCAGTAATATCGAATTAAATACGGTTGATCTTTCCTGGAATACAGCGAGTGTTCTTGGCGATAGCCTCCAATTGGTATACGGGCCAGCTGGATTTATTCCTGGCACCAACGCTGCTCATTTAGAGTTGGCCGCAGGAACGGTGATACAACCTTATCATCTTTCCGGCCTTTCCGGTTTGCAGGAATACGAGGTCTATATACGCCAGCAATGCACTCCCGGAGAATGGAGCGGCTACGGACAACCAGTTTCATTTTTTACCGTTTGTCCCGCTACTATCACCGAAAATTTTGATATGCTGGGGATCTGTCCCACAGGATGCACAGATCCCTGCCCTTTGCCGGGTCTCTGGCAAAATGCTCCGGGCGATGATTATGAATGGAAAGTCCGGACAGGACCGGGCATTACTTTTCCTGTAGCAGGACCCCCAGAAGCCCCCGGAGGATCAGGGAATTATCTGTTTTTCAGGAATTCCTGTTCGGCAAGTGGTGCCAATGGCAAAAAAGCAGTGCTGCGTACCTTGTGTGTCGATATCGATGCGCCTTTGGGTACCAGCTGCCATTTCTCTCTAGATCTTTATATGAATACCAAACTGGGACAAATGGGTAGTTTGCTCCTGGAAGTAAGTACCAATGGTGGCGGCAATTGGCAAACGGTTCGCACCTGGACCGGTAATCAAGGGAAATTCTGGAAGCGAGAATTTGTCAACTTAAGTGCTTTTCACGGACAAACTGTTCTGGTACAGATTACGGCTACAGGGGTTATTGGTGCCTATGGTGACATGGCAGTTGATAATCTTACGTTTTATGGCGCAGTTCAGGCGGGTACTCCGGATTACACTTTTTACCGCGACAGCGATAACGACGGGTACGGAGCAACAGCGCAAAAACTGATCGCCTGCTCTCCTGTTGCCCCAGCCGGCTATGTTACTTTGCCGGGCGATTGTAATGACCTGTCTTCAGCAATTTTTCCTGGCGCTACAGAAATAAAATGTAATGGAATTGATGAAAATTGCAATGGAAATGCTGATGATCAATTTATACCTGCACCCGTTGTAACGGCATCTCTGGAAGTATGTGAGGGTGGAAATATTGCGCTGACCCTGCAAAATCCAAATCCAGTTGGGCAATATTTCTGGTTTAATGCAGCTTCAGGTGGACAATTATTGGGAATGGGAAGTGCTTTGACATTACAACATCTGACAATGACAACACCAGTATGGGTAATGGATAGTGTGGCAATGGGTGGATGCACCAGCCTAAGGACCCTTGCCGTAGTACAAGTGTTGCCAACGCCCGATTTGGTAACAGGTGCAGTACCTGAAATTTGTATCGGAATGGGGCTTGTTTTGGGCAACTTGCCCGTTAATGATATCGCACAGACGAATGGATCTCTTACGTGGTTCGCCGCGCTCCCTTTTACTCCTGCTAATCAAATTACCAGTTCATCGGTTCAGCCGGCCCAAAATACAACTATTTATGCCCTCAAAACGGCAACAAACGGCTGTTGGGATACACTCGAAATTCCCGTAACAGTATACCAGAATCCAACGGTCAACATCACTAACGGGGTTAATCTCTCCTTGTGTAAAGGCCGGGCTGTCACTCTGAATGCTACCGGTAGCCCCAACGTCGCTTTTTCGTGGAGTAATGGCCTGAATTTCAATAATATAACGGTCATTGCCAATGGGCCTGGCGGAAGTTTGTCTACTTTCTCTGTTACCGCAACAGATATACACGGATGCAGTGCAACTGATCAGATCGTACTGGAAACCTTATCAGGCATTTCTCAAACGAATGTTGTTGGGATTCAGCATGTGATGACTTGTGGTGGAAATGATGGTAGTATTGCATTGCAACCTTTAGACGGACAGGCACCTTTCTCTTTTGTCTGGACAGGCCCCAATATGAGTAATGGTTCTATTGCAGGTATCGGCGTCAATGGCGGTGTTATCAATGGCCTTTCTCAGGGAGGATACAGGATTACGGTAACTGATGCAACGGGCACCGGGTGTAGTATGGTACTCCCTTCGCTGGTAATTAATGCACCTGGATTGACGGTGAGTCAACCGGTTATTGTTCAGCCGCTTTGTGCCGGTGCGACCGGGAGTATTAGTGTTCAGGCTGCAGGAGTTGCTCCGGTGTTTTCCTGGAGTAACAGTGCTTCGGCGGCAACTGTTACCGGCCTTCTTTCAGGTACTTATACCGTGACAATTACAGATGGCAATTGTCAGCAAATACTGAGCGGGTTGGATATTATTGCACCACCCTTGTTACAGGTTTTAGAAAATGATATCACCTCAATTGACTGCTTTGGCAACCAGAATGGAGGGATCGATATTGCTGTATTCGGGGGTACTCCAGGATATAGTTTCGCATGGTCAGATTGGAGTACAGTGGAAGACCGGTCAGGGTTAAACGCAGGGTCTTACAGGGTGACTGTCACTGATTTGCATTGGTGCACCGCTGTTTCAGCCCCGATTCTTATTACGCAGCCGCCTCCGGTACAAATCGTGAAAACAGTGGACGCAGTGAGCTGTTTTGGAGGCAATGACGGCTCCATCAGTACTGTAATAAATGGTGGAATACTTCCTTATTTTGTAGAATGGAATACGGGGCAGTTTGTGACAGATCTTCTGCAGATTCCAGCAGGAGCATATATGGTAAGTGTCACGGATGGCAATGGTTGTATGGCAACAGCCGCCATCAATGTACTGCAACCGCCGCAGTTACAAATAGTTAGTGTAAGCATCCTGCATCCTGCCTGTATGGGATTGGAAGATGGTGCTATTGCTCCCGTTGTTACAGGGGGGGCAGGGGGGGCAGGGGGGGCAGGGGGGTATTCCTATTTATGGAGTAATGGTCAAACAACTGCCGCAACCAACCAACTCAATTCCGGCGTTTATCGGTTTACCCTTACTGATGCAAATGGTTGCATACTGCACAGTCCGGATTATGCAATTACCGCCCCACAATTGCTTTCATTAAATATAGATACACTGGTGCATGTACGGTGCTTCGGTAGTAACTATGGCGCTTTTTCATTGTCTGTCAACGGTACCGCAGGTGGTTTTGTATCTTTAGTAAATGGGCAACCTGCCAGTTTGATCCAAAATTATCTTACTGCAGGTCTTTATCAGGTGGATATTCAAGATAGCAGCGGCTGTGCTCTCCATACTGACCTGAATATTCTGGAGCCCAAGAGTCCTTTGGTTGCTTTGGCAGTCAATAGTCAACAGGTTTCTTGTTCAGGAGAACCAACGGGCAGTATTGACGTCGAAACAACTGGTGGTACGCCGCCTTACCAGTTCCTTTGGAGCAATGGTACCGAAACAGAAGATCTGGAGGTGATACTTTCTGGTATGTACAGCCTGGTCGTAACTGATGCCAATAATTGTATGGCGGGTATCACGAATATTATTATTCAGGAGCCTGATCCAATTGTTGTTGTCCCTGAAGTTACTGCGATCCCTTGTTATGGAAGCCCTTACGGGAAAATTGTATTACAAACCTCCGGGGGCTTACCTCCCTATGCCTACCAATGGAATACCGGTGCCACCACGCAAAATATTTACGATCTGCCCGCCGATAATTATGCGGTAAGCATTTTTGATGCTGCGGGCTGTCTCACGGTGTATGACCAGCTGAAGGTCGTCAATAAAATTCAGGATTTTCAATTAGTACCCGGTATTTACCTGCCAGTATCCTGTACAGGGGGTAATGACGGATTGCTGCGCATCGGAGTAGTTAATGGCCGGCCACCTTTTCAGTATGCCTGGTCGGCTCCGGTGGGTTTACATCCAAACAGCAGTATGCCTTATGACGATGCCGTAAACTTATCTGGCGGACAATATTTTGTTACCGTAACAGATGCGGATGGCTGTTTCCTTTCAGCGGGGCCGTTAATCGTAGAAGAATCACCCAAAATTACTGTACAAATAGCTGATATTCAAACTGTTGTATGTAAAGGTGAACATACCGGTGTTATTACCTCAACAGCCAATGGTGGAGTGCCGCCCTATGAATTTCTTTGGGCTGGCGGAATGTCCACGCCGGTTGTCGACTCTTTGCCTGCGGGTTTATACACCCTTACTGTTACTGACTTCAGGGGTTGTACGGCCGTTTCGGGCGTCATTAACATGACAGAACCTGCTGTGGCATTGTCCATTGCCGGGCAGCAGGTAGAACAGGATGTTTGCAGCAGGGGAGAGGGAATGATTGACATCTCGGTTGCCGGCGGGTTTCCGCTGTATCAGTATATCTGGAATACCACAGCAACCACTGCTGATCTGGAGAGTCTTTCTGCAGGTAATTATACCGTTACAGTCACAGATTTCAAAGGGTGCACTACTTCGGGCTCCTTTGTATTGACGCCTCAGCAATCGCCTTTACAATTGGCCTCTTACAGTATTCAGGAGGTGGCGTGTTTGGGCGAAAGCACTGGCGGTATTGAAACCAGTATATCCGGAGGTAATTTACCCTTGCAATATTTTTGGAATAATGGAGCCACCACATCCAATATCATCAACCTGGCTTCCGGGTTGTATACAGTAACCGTGATTGATCAGCAGGACTGTGCGGCGATATTTAATTTGCCGGAAGTGAAGGAACCCAATTTACCACTGTCGGCTACTTTTACTCCAGCCTTGTTGGCGGATGGGTTTTCCATAGCCCTGAATTGTTCGGGAGGAACTCCGGGATATACGGCGGTTTGGGACAATGCTGCGGGTAATCAGACCGGTCTTGTAATGGTTGGGTTGCTCAAAGGTACCTATATGGTGACGATTACAGATGCAGCGGGCTGCACGTTGATCAAAACGATTTCAGTAGGACTTATTAATGCTGATAATTTGCAAAACTTTGATAATGAAGTAGTTATTTCGCCTAACCCATTTGATCAGCTGTTTTGTTTATTGTTTTCAAAAGGGCATAACGCTCCTGCAATGGTACGGGTGTTTTCCAGTGCTGGAAAAATAGTAGATTTAAACAGCGCCGTCACTGATCAACAAGTTTGTTTTGAAACGGGCGCGCTTTCTGCTGGTTTGTATTTTATTGAAATTCGCTGGCCTAATGGCCAAAAACAATATTTAAAAGGCATTAAAGAATAGCCTTTACCTCCAAAATACTGCCCAACGAACCCATTCCAAAAAATATTTTTACAAATTTAAAGTAATTTTAGCCTCGATACGTCCTCCTAATGAGACATGGTAACCGTTTCAAATAATATCATTAAAGTATTCGAAAATTACGGGAAACAACTTTTTCGTTTCATTCGGGGTCGCGTTCGCTCTAATGAGGACGCTGAAGATATCATACAGGAAGTATGGTATCAGCTGAGTAATTTGGCGGATGTTGAAACCATCGAAAGTATAAGTGGGTGGTTATTTCGGGTGGCCAGGAACCGAATAATTGACAGTTCCAGAAAGAAGAAGACAAACCTTATTGAAGATTATGGCTACATGGATGAGGAAGGGGAATGGCGACTGCCTGGTATTCTACTCTCTGAATCCAAAACGCCGGAGGATGAGTATCTTCGAAATCTTTTTTGGGAAGAATTGATGGCCGCGTTAGATGAATTGCCTGAAAAACAACGCGAAGTCTTCATATTAAATGAAATGGAAGACATTACGCTGCAGGAAATTGCCGATCGAACCGGGGAAAATCTCAAGACGATCATTTCCAGAAAAAGATATGCAGTACTTCATCTTCGCGAACGGCTTTCCGCGCTGTATAAAGAGACCCTTGGTTTGTCATAAACCTAATCCAATAATTGACCCACCGACTAACAAAAATATTAT
Source organism: Saprospiraceae bacterium (assembly GCA_044350415.1). Classification (GTDB taxonomy): domain Bacteria; phylum Bacteroidota; class Bacteroidia; order Chitinophagales; family Saprospiraceae; genus M3007. Next base: position 13,836 of record JBILHQ010000100.1, read on the forward strand.
GCAAAAGCGATTTATCTTTTTTTCACTCCTTTTCATCGCGTTCTTTATACTCGCAGGCGGTGCTGTAATGCTGCTTTGGAATGCCATTTTACCAGACGTAATTGCGGCAAAACCGATTGGTTTTTGGCAGGCATTGGGACTCCTGGCGCTCTCCAGGATTTTATTTGGCGGCTTCAGAGGCCCGGGTGGCCGGGGGCGTTTCAGGAGTGGCGGTACGGCCTGGCGGGAAAAATGGAAAAATATGAATGCTGATGACCGCGTGCAGTTCCGCAGCGAATGGCGTAAGCGGTGTGGCTGGGAGAATTAGCAGGGAGACCGCATACGCTGATAAAGGAATCTGATTCATTCCTGTTTTGAAAAAAATCCCGAAAAGGGGGCTATTGAACAGTATTTCTTTTCGATCCTATTTTAATTACAAATTGATTATCAAAGAATTAAAGTATTTTTTAAAACTTAAAAATAAAAAACACAGACGTTCGTCTTCTTAAATATGCGGTCAATGATCAAATTTTTGATCATCCAATTTGGACCCTTTTTAATTTAACTTCATTTAAATTTCTAACACAATGGCACGAAACATTTTTCGTACAGCTTTCATTGGTATGATGGCTGTAGCAGGGCTTATATTGCTCTTTTTTATTCTCAAAGTTCTTTTATTTTTTGTAATAGCTGGTTTTATAGCCCGGTTCGCAATGCGCCATTTTGCCCATAAACGCATGGGGCAATTTCAGCCGGCGTGGGCTGGCGGCTATCAACAGGTGTTTTCTCCGTTTGGAGCGGAATCTCTTTTTGGAAGCCCCCCTCAAAGTCCGTTTAAAGGTAATTATGGTGCTGCCGATTTTCGGCAACGCGGTGCCATAGTGGAAATTACCCGTTTTTAAAAAATCATCCTTCATTTTATCATTTCATCATTATTTTTCAAATAGTCAAATAGTATGTGTAATCGTTCTAATGCCGCATACGGCGGCCATACATCGGGTTTTCGCCCGCATTTCGGAAGATTCGGACGTGCTGAATCCCCATTCAAAGCATCTTTTCAGGCACCAGTAAATATCGTTAATAAAACAGACCTGTATGAACTGGAAATGTATTTATCCGGTAAAAGCAGGGAAGACTTCAACGTGGAAGTTGTGGGCCATGAACTGACCATCGGTTATAAAGGCGAACCTGCCGCAGGTGATACCCAAAAATGGGTGCGCAAGGAATTCAATCCGGGCGCATTTGAGCGGGTATTCCTGCTCGATGACTCCATTGATACTGAACTCATCACCGCGCGCTATGAAAATGGCATTCTGATTGTTTTGCTCCCTATCAAACCGGAGAGCCGCAGGAAGAGTCAGCGGGTTGATATTTCGTAGGGGCGACCCTCGCGGTCGCCCATGTACACGAAATGTCCATGTAGGTGGCGGTGGCCCATACACACGAAACGTCCATAAATACAATCACCAATAATTTCGGTCGCCTGTAAACGCGGTCGCCCTTTTTCATGGGCGACCGCGAGGGTCGCCCCTACTATATTACCGGGTATTGGCGATACTATATTTCATATTCAATGTATTAGATGCGAAAAAACAACTGTTGTCCCCATTCCTCCACGGAAAATGTGATCACCAATTAGTTCCAGAACAAGTAAATATCACCCAACTCACGTTATTTAACCACCCTGAACACCTGTGCTGCGGCATTGTTATTACTCACAATCACCGTCCGGCGGTTGTTGGCTCCTTTTAATACCACCAGATCTCTTGCCTCTAACGGTGCCCAGAATCCTGTAGCGCGGTTTTCAATAAAATTAAATCCTCCTTTGCCATCGCCGGCAAGAAATGCCCCAACGCCGGCATCGCAGGCGTTCGTTTCAACTTCCATACCGTATTTATTACCCGCCAGAAGAATATCGTTTGTTCCGTCGCCATTAAAATCGTCAATAGCGATTCCCTGATCAACAGAAACCTGTGCCTGCCGGGGGAGTTCATGTTTGACAAATTTTCCTCCCTGATTTTCCCACCAGCAAGAAGCAAGGGTATAGCAATAAAGGTTGAGTGCGGCATCTAATTCAGATTTAGAATAGACGTCTTCGATAGTGGCTTCTCCATAGACCTTGGCATACAGGAATTTCTTTTTCAGAGAAGGAATCTGTTTGACCAGCACTTCCTTTTGAACCAAAGGATACAATTTTCCATTTTCAGGATAGGCCAAAATGGGGTCAACAGTACTATTTTTATCAAAATCAGCAGCAAAACAACGGAAAGGTGCACTTTCTGAAGCTGTAAAACGAGTATTCAGTCCCAAATTGCCCGTCACCAAATCCATATCCCCGTCGCCATCCATATCGGCCACCGCCAGTTTGAACCATAAGCCATTGCTTTTATCCAAACCCAATTGCTGGGTGACATTGGTTAATTTCCCGTTTTGTAATTTAAAAACACTCACAGGCATCCATTCGCCGCATATTACCAATTCTAGTGTGGGATCGCTGTCTACATTGACCCATTGAAGATCAGTAACCATACCACAACGCTCAAAATCGGGGGACACTTCAGCGGTTACATCTGTAAATCGAGTGCGGTCATTCCTTAAAATAACACTTCTGGGCGTCAATGGCCAGCGTGCCGGAACGATGCGGCCGCCGATAAACAAATCCATATCGCCATCATTGTCGTAATCAAAACTGGTCGCCCGGCCACCCACATCAGGGGTCGGAGGAATAACCCCGTTGGCGAGGGCGTACTTTCCTTTACCGTCGGAATTGATATACAGCCTGTTCTGCCACGCCGCTGGAGAGGTGGCTTCTGCGCCACCACTCACCACAAACAAATCAAGATCACCATCCATGTCTGCATCAAAAAAACAGGCACCATGGTCTTCATACAATTTCGTTTGTTCCCAAGTGTCTTTCGGTGCGGCAACGAAGGTTCCGTCCGGTTTTTGAATGGCCACCATGGCTGGTTTATCAAAAGCATTTCCGATAAACAGATCGTCTAATCCGTCTCCATTTACATCTCCTTTTACCATTAATGGTCCCAATTCACTCTCCTTCCAGGGGTTCATCGGCCAGTTTTCAAAGTCATTGAAGATGTTTTCTTCGTGGGTAAAAAGATTGGTTTTTACCTCGGCAAAAAACTGATTCGGTGGGGGTGGGGGAGGGGTGATACTTGGCGTCCAGGCACCGGAAGCGTCACTTTGTTTCAACGCAAGCCGTTGATTAACAGAAATATTAGTTAAAATTTGTGTTTTTCCATTGGGCCACCTGACCGTCAATTTGTCCACTATATTGGTGGTGCCCAGTCCAAAGTGAACAAGGTGTTCCACCGAAGAGAAAATACCCCGGGTAGGATAAATTTCTGAAAACTGCTTTTGCGAACCCGCGTATTCAATCAATACGGAAGCACCTACAGCAGATGTGTTGGGAGCGTCTCCTGATAATTTTACCTGCAGGTAGTTATTGCCATTTTTTCCGGCACTGCGGTTTTGGTAGATCAATGCAGGCGCTTCCAGGTTATTGGCGACCAGATCAAGGTCGCCGTCATTATCCAGATCACTCCAGGCTGCGCCGCACGACCAGGTGGCCGGACTGGTCATCCATTTGCCGCTCACGTCCTCAAAAGAAAGATTGCCTTTATTTTGAAAACAAAAATTGCGCACTTTAAAAGTGGGGACTAATTTTAAAAAATCATTAAAATCAGGATAGATGTCCCGCAACCGTTTGCCCGAACCATTCTTTTTTTGAATTTCAGGTATGGTAAAATCAATAAAATCACGGTTAGTTACTTCCCGCCGGTAGCCGTTGGTCACATACAAATCGCGCAAACCGTCATTGTCCATATCAAAAAACAGGCCGCTCCAGCTCCAGTCTGTTTTAAAAACGCCTCCCATGCACCCTACATCGCTGAAGGTGCCATTGCCATTATTGTGTTGCAGTACATTCCGGACCACCGGTTCGAAATAGCCATTCTGTACCAGTGCAGTATATTTACTTTGGGTATTGGTGGCCAGGAATGATTTCTGCCGGGCATTTTGAGCGGAAAGCATGTCCACGGCAAACAAATCTACCAAACCGTCATTATCAAAATCCGTGAGATCAGTTCCCATGGTATGCTGGGACGTATGTTTGAAATACTTTTCCAATTCATCCGTGAATCCTCCTTTGCGATTGTTAATATAAAGGCGGTCGGGCTGAATAAAGTCATTGCCGACATATACGTCGGCCCAACCATCCCGGTTGATATCACTTACGGAAACGCTCAGGCCATAAGCCAGGTTCCAGATGCCGGATTGTTTGGAAATATCCGTGAACTTTCCATTGTCGTTCCTGTAAAGCCGATCGGTATCGAATTCCGCACGAGGCTCTAATAATGGTTTGTATTTTCCATTTGGTCCCAGTTTTGCTTCCACTTTATTCGTCCAGATAGCCTCAGTTGGGTAGTTCAGCAGGTATAAATCCAGATCGCCGTCATTGTCGTAATCAAAAAAATTAGCGCCGGTAGAGGAACTCATATCGTCAAGGCCGTATTCTTTGGAGCGTTCGGTAAATGTTAAGTCTTTATTGTTGATATACAACTTGTTGCGCCGCAAATCGTTTTTCTCAACACCTCCTCTGCAAATGTAAAAATCCAGCCAGCCGTCACCATTAATATCGACTGCTGTTACTGCTGTTTCAAAGCCGTCTTCCGAGCCTACCCCCGCCTGATCGGTAATATCTTTGAATTTCAGGGCACTTTGATTCAGGTATAACTTGTTTTTACCGTTACTGCAAACGAAATAAATATCTGGTAACTGATCATTATTTACATCCGCAATACACATGCCACCGCCATTATACATATTAATGTTAGTAGTTATATTATTTTCATAAGTTTCTGTAATCAGATTAGCAAAGTCTATGCCCGTCTCTGTCGGTGTCATTAATTGCAGGATTGGATTAGATGCAGTCAATTCAGGTTCTTCAATTGCATCTGTTTTGGAAGCGCTTGTACCATCCTGCTTACACTGAACACTAAAAAATATAAAAAAAATAACTATAGTGTATAGTAAAATAGTTATAATATTTTTATAATTACCACTTAGTATATTATAATAATTGTAAAGCAAATTTCTAAAATTCATTATAGCATTAATTAATAAATTGCTGAAAAAATAAATTATCCATTTCATCCGGCGAATACTTGGGGCCACTCATGATAAGTGACAATTTATCCATTTCTGCCCCAGGTTTTTCGCTAACCAAGCGGAAAATCCGGGAGCAGCCTCCCAAAGTATAACTTGCGAACAAGTGAAAGCGCAAAGTTAAAAGTACATTTGGGTATTGCAGTAGAAAACTCATTAAAATACCGTTCCTTTGCCTCAAAGTATCGATAAAATAATAAAATTAATGGTTTACCCTATGCTCACTCGTTTCAGGACATACCTTTCACAATCGATTGGTGGTCAGGTTTTGGGACTTTTCCGAATTTTATACAGCCTTTTCATGGCTTTTGAAATGATCTATTACCTGAAAATTGATCTGGTAAAGAACATGTTCGTATTGCCATCTGTCAATTTTAAGTATGATGGATTAGCCTGGATAACCCCCATGTCAGCGCCACTTATGACAGCACTGGTAGGGGTGCTGTTCCTGCTGAGTCTCCTGATGGCAACTGGCGTCTGGTTCAAATGGGCGGCCAGGTTATTTGCCATTGGGAATGCTTACATCTTTTTTCAAGATACTAGCCTTTACAACAACCACATCTACCTGTATATATTGCTGGCATGGCTGCTGAGCTGCACCCATGCTGATCAGTTTTACAGCATGCGGAAGAAGACCGTGACTGCCATTCCCCGGTGGGAGCAGTTTATTTTCCAACTTCAGATGGTCATCGTGTACTTTTATGCGGGCGTCATCAAGTTGAAATACGACTGGTTGGTGCGGCAGGAGCCGGCACGTACTATGTGTTTCGGATTTGATGATCATAATTGGCTGGCTCCGCTGGTAAAAAATGAAGCAGCAATATATATACTGACTTATGGTGGGTTGCTCCTGGATCTTGCGACACCCTTGCTACTTTGGTACCGCCCTATGCGCAAGTGGGCCATTTATGTATTTATCGGTTTTCATTTGTTCAACTCCAACCTTTTTGACGATATCGCCTTTTTCCCTTTTGTGATGCTTGCGGGGCTGGTTATATTTTATGAACCACTGGAATTAAAATGGTTAGGAAGCAGTGTAACGGCCAAACCGGTATCCAGAAAAAAAGTGCCGGCCGGTTCTCTCCAGCAACAGGCAACAGGGGATGCTCCACTACCTTCGGCTTTCGTCAAAAATTTGTTTATTGCTTATTTTGTTTTTCAATTAGTATTTCCTTTCCGGGGCTTTTTTCTGCCCAATCAGATGGACTGGACCACCATCGGTAACCGATTCGCCTGGAGGGTCAAAGCAGACACAAGGGGGATTGATGAAATGGTTTTCCAGGTGTATTATGCCAATGGAAGTGTTGCCAATGTGGATGTGGGGACTTTCATCAATACCCATCAGATCAAAATGATGGTCAATGACCCCAGGGCTGTCCGCGAACTGGCATTAGCGATCAAAAAAGCAGTGATTAAACAAGGTGGGCAGGTATCGGCGGTCAAAGCCCGTATCAAATTGCGCTACAATGGTCGTCCACCTCAATATTTTGTCGATCCGGAGAGCGATTTGACCAAAGTGGAATATTCTCCGTTTAAAAAATTGGATTGGGTAGTGCCGGTGTCCAATTGAATAGTTGTTATTGCCAACAAGGTCGGTTTACTCTTTCCAAAGGCTAATGATTACCCACATCTCTGATGTAATAAAAAGCAGCAATGCTAAACAACATTATTATCAAGCAATAAATGCGAACCATCGTCCAGGTTCGCATGATCGGGTTCCCCCTTTGAAGGAGGGTAGGAGGATGATTAGATCAGTAAAGCATTGTTAATGAATAATTTACTTCAAAGTTTTATTCACCAGGGTACTATTAACAAAAAAATAATTTTTTTTCAAAATAAGAATTCGGTCTTTTTTTTCAAAAAAAGGTTGATTAAATTATTTAACGGTTAATTTTATAATTTTTATTGCTTAAAAAACGATTCAAAAACAAAAAAACAAAAAAATATTGCGTTAAAAGCTAGGAATTCTAAAACCCGTTTTATATTTGCCCTCGGAAAGCGATTACT
>JBILHQ010000101.1:0-20990 GCA_044350415.1 Saprospiraceae bacterium
GAAAAAAGGTTAATTCCTTTTTTAATTTTGCAAATTTTACCTTTTTCCAAACAACTCATTTATATTTTTGCTTTTCATGACCAATCTTATACTTTTTGGCCCTCCAGGATCGGGCAAAGGAACCCAGGCTGCCAGACTAATTGAAAAATATAATCTGGTACATGTCAGTACAGGCGATCTGTTCCGGCATGAGATGGGGAACAATACGCCACTTGGCTTAAAGGCCAAAGCATTTATGGCCGAAGGTCGGTTAGTGCCCGATGAGGTAACTATTGGTATGCTGCGCAATAAAGTAGAGGCCCATCCGGAAGCAAATGGATTTATATTTGACGGTTTTCCGCGCACCATTCCTCAGGCTGAAGCACTCGATGCTTTACTAAAAGGAATGGGAACTAGTATTGCCGGCCTTATCGCACTTGAAGTAGATGATGAGGAAATTGTTAACCGTATTCTTAACCGGGGCAAAACATCCAGCCGCCCCGATGACAATGATGAGAGTATCATCCGTAAGCGTATCCAGGTGTACAATGATGAAACCACCCCAGTATACGGATTTTACGAACAACGCCAAAAAAGCCACAGTATCCCTGGTATTGGTTCTGTCGATGAAATTTTTGACCGCCTGAGTCAACTGATCGATAAACTTTAATAAAGATAATTCATATAAATACGCTACTTTTGGCCTGCGAATGAATCAAGTTCATTTCGCAGCATCGTTATGGCTATTCCACAAAATCCATGGCAGGCACTCAAAGGTAAATTGCCGCGACCACTTCAAAATAAATACTACCTCACCACAGTAGTATTTTTATTTTTTCTGCTTTTTATCGATAAGCACGACTTGTGGACACAGTTCAGGCTCAGGAATGCACTGAATCGCCTTGGTGGCGATCGTGTGTTTTACCAGCAAAAAATAAAAGACGCACGGGAAGAAGCCGAAGACTTCGATCTCACCAAAGAAGGATACGCACGTGAAAAATATTACATGCGGCAAGGAAATGAGGACGTGTTCATTATCAAATAAATCAGTAATATACTTAACCACTTAACATATCACAATGTCTGTTTTAGTCAACAAAAATTCACGGATTATAGTACAGGGATTCACTGGAAAAGAAGGAACATTCCATGCCCAGCAAATGCTCGAATACGGAACGAACCTCGTGGGGGGAGTCACTCCAGGTAAAGGAGGTCAGGTGCATCTTGATCGTCCCGTGTTTAATACCGTGGAAGACGCCGTCAAAAAGGCAGGAGCAGATACATCTATTATTTTTGTACCACCTGCTTACGCTGCCGATGCGATTATCGAAGCAGCTCAGGCAGGTATCAAAGTGATTGTTGCTATTACCGAAGGAATTCCAATCCAGGATATGGTACGCGTAAAAGCATTCCTCACAGGTAAAGATTGTCGCCTGATCGGTCCTAACTGTCCAGGTATTATCACCCCCGGTGAAGCCAAAGTTGGTATCATGCCCGGTTTTGTATTCAAGCGGGGCACCATTGGCCTGGTTTCTAAATCCGGTACACTTACTTACGAAGCAGCAGATCAGGTAGCTAAAGCAGGCCTCGGCATTTCGACCGCTATTGGTATTGGAGGAGACCCAATCATTGGAACAACCACCCGTGAAGCAGTTGAACTCTTTATGAATGACCCGGAGACAGAAGCCATCATTATGATCGGTGAAATCGGTGGCGGCCTGGAAGCAGAAGCCGCGCGCTGGATTCGGGCCAACGGTAATAAAAAACCTGTTATTGGCTTTATTGCAGGACAAACTGCCCCAAAAGGTCGCAAAATGGGCCACGCAGGCGCTATTGTGGGTGGCGCAGAAGATACCGCAGCAGCAAAAATGGCCATTCTGGCCGAAAATGGCATATACGTAGTGGAAAGCCCGGCGCAGATCGGCGCCACTGTGAAAAAAGTTCTGGGTAAATGATCGAAGAACATTCTTCAAAAGGTGTGAAAATCACGCAGGAAGACTTGGATGGGGTCCGGTCTGAAATTTTTGAAAAAGAAAAAAAGGTCAAAGATGATATTGTCAGAGACTGGCTGCCGCGTTACACCGGTATGCCGATCGATGGATTTGGTAAATATATCCTGTTAGTCAATTTTTCCGGCTATGTAAAAATGTTCGCCGAAAAACACGGGGTACCTATTGCCGGCGAAGATCGTCCCATGCAGGCTGCAACGGCTGAAAATATTACCATTATTAATTTTGGTATTGGAAGCCCCAATGCAGGTCTTATTATTGACCTGCTTGAAGCAGTCCACCCTAAAGCGGTGTTGTTTTTAGGTAAATGTGGTGGTTTAAAAACAGGAAAAAATAATATCGGTGATTTAATTTTACCCATTGCCGCGATTCGCGGAGAGGGTACCAGTAATGATTATTTGCCACCTGAAGTGCCTGCATTGCCTGCATTTGCCCTGCAAAAAGCGGTATCCACCACCATTCGTGACTTTGAAAGCGACTATTCGACGGGAGTGGTGTACACCACCAACAAAAGAGTTTGGGAACATCGGGAAGATTTCAAGCAACGTTTACGCGATTTCAGGACCATTGCAATAGATATGGAAACGGCTACCATTTTTGCGGCCGCTTTCAAAAACCAGATGCCTGCTGGTGCGTTGTTGTTAGTGAGTGACATGCCTATGACCAGCGAGGGTATCAAAACGGAAGCCAGTGACAAAAAGGTAACATCTAAATTCGCAGAATTGCATCTCAATATCGGGGTTGAATCGCTAAAACAACTGATTAACAGTGGGTTGACCGTGAAGCACCTGAAATTCTGATGAAGCAGCTGTCATATTATTGCTATGTATATTTCACCTGCACACCGCCTGAAATTATACCGTAATTTCAAAGCTATTGATACCAAGGATCCCTATGGTATCATCAGGTATTATGAGCAATATGAAGAGGAGCTCTATTCTTTAGAAACAGAAGAGTATCTCGACTGCACCATTATTTACTGTGATGCCTTGTTTGAAACCGACGATTACGCCCGGCATGTGGTGATGTGCGATCATTTAATTGAACTGGTGATGGCAGAAGGCGTTTATCTCCGGGGTGGGGAAGATGTTTTTTGTCGTTTATTACTGAATAAAGGTACCAGTTTATACCTCGCAGGTCATCTCCCTGATGCGATATACGTGCTTTCCTCATTGGTGAGAATTAATCCCGCCAACCAAAATGCGGTTATTTTGCTGACCCATTGCCTGCAAAAAGAACGGACGCCGCAACGCATGAGAAACAGGGCTGTTGCTTTACTTATTCTGATGATCTCTGCCCTGCTGGCAGGTGTTACAGGTTTTGTTGTACAGCCTTTTTATCCCGAATACCTCCATGCAATCACTCAAATAACCATTGGCCTTTTTATTACAGGTACAGGATTACTGGGATTGACAGAAATATTTCATATAGCATTATGTCGGCGTACTGTGCGGCATATGGTGAAAAAAGATGAAGGAACTTATTAAAAAATGGGTAAAACGCATCCCGATTGCATTTACCAAAAATCAACAATACGACAGACAGACCAGACAAGTAATTGCGAAAGTTTGCCACGCACATGCTAACTTTATCGACGTAGGTTGTCATAAAGGGGAGGTAATGGATATTGTTCGGCAGCATGCTACCAATGGACGCCATTGGGGATTCGAACCTATTCCGGATATGTTTCGGGATCTTACTGCAAAATATGCCGGAACCAATTGTATTGTAGTGGATATTGCGTTGAGCAACGAAAACGGTACCGCAACTTTTAATTATGTGGTTTCCAATCCGTCTTATAGCGGTTTGCGGAAACGACAATACGACCGGCCAGTGGAAAAAGACACCACGATAACAGTAAAGACACAAAAATTAGACGATTTTCTTCCTGCCGATTTCAGGCCTGATCTAATCAAAATTGACGTGGAAGGGGCAGAACTGTTCGTTCTGGAAGGTGCTGTTGAAACGCTTCGCAGGCATCGGCCAGTGGTTGTTTTTGAACATGGCCTCGGTGCTTCCGAATTTTATGACGCTACGCCTGAGCGTATTTATGACCTCTTTGAGGCCGCCGGTATGGCTGTGTCACTGATGCCTAACTGGCTGAATGGACTACCACCACTCACGAAGGACGGTCTTTCGAAGGAATTTCACCAGCGCTCCAATTATTACTTTATTGCCTTTCCTAAGCCTTGATTATTCTTCCTTTTGTTATTCTGTATGAAGATGATCTCGTGGTGGTCATCAATAAACCTCCCGGTATTTTGGTACACCGAACCCGGCTCAGCGAAGACAAAGTTTTCGTTCTGCAGCTCCTGCGCGACCAGTTAGGCGGCATGCACTTGTATCCTGCCCACCGGCTTGACCGCGCGACTTCAGGTGTACTGGTATTTGCCAAAGATCCAGTCACCGCAGGTTGGTTGGGCGAACGGCTTATGAGTAAGGAGTGGGAAAAAAAATACCTCGCTGTGGTGCGGGGATTTATAAAAGAAAAAGAAGGTATCATCGATTATGCGCTCACTGATCCGGAAACCGGAAAACATGAACCGCAATCCGCAATTACCCGGTACCGCACCCTGCAGGAATCAGAAATGCCCTGGCCGATTGGTCTGCGGTACCCAACCGCCCGATTTTCATTAATGGAAATGATACCCGAAACAGGCAGGCGCCAACAAATACGCAAACACCTTGGTCACATTCGGCACCCCATCGTTAATGACACCCAACACGGCGATATTAAAATCAACAAGTGGTTTAAGATCAATCAGTTGCCCGACCGAATTATGTTGCACGCGCTGGAATTGACCCTGCCACATCCGCAATTAGAAAAGCCGCTCTGCCTCCGCGCTCCTTTGGATGAACGCTTTAAAGCAGTATTGCAGATGATCACTATGGAGGTACCCGAGGACCCGCAGGGCAAAATAATCAGATAACCGGGTAAAAATATAAGTTTGGCTATACGCTTTTGAAGAAATATCCGTTTTATGCTCCTTCCGTAACAATCCAGGATATTACCGTAAATTAACTTTTAAATGTTCCTGCCTGTATTCCAGAACTGCCCTTCCGCAGTTATTCAGTTTATTCAACAATCCACAACAACGCTCCAAATTGCCGTTTGTTGGTTTACCCATCCGGGCATTTTCAAGGCTCTCCAGCAGGCCTGCGAACGCGGTGTCATCATTGATCTGATTGTTAATTATGACCAGATTAATTTTTCGCCTCATGGGCTCCAGTTTGATGATTTGGTCCATGCGAATGCGGCTGTTTTAGGCTACACAGGCCCCGGACTCCTGCACCATAAACTGGCAGTAGCAGATAGTTCAAGGGTCATCACAGGTTCCTTCAATTGGACACGTTCCGAACAAAATGACCATTTGTTGTTGATTGAATCGACACCATTAGCCTTGCATTTTCAAACGGCCGTGAGAGCGATGATCGAAAAAGCCAGGCCTTTATCTTTATTAAAAAACACGACGCCCAATCAGGTATCATTTGCTCAATTGTATCAACCGTTGCTTTGGTCGCCCAATGACATTAAAAAAAGGGTGGTCGCAGGGGCCAAAACCTGGTTGGCAACTTTCAAAACTGACCAGGAATGGATGTCTGCGCTGATGAACCAGCAACATATTCTTTGCATCCGGCATCATTCTGGTCGGTTGCCACTTCTATCCATCTTCAACGATGCAGCTGCAGTACGCCGATGGTTAATATCTGCTGATCTCAGCGCCAATGCCAAAAGCCACATTGCCCGATACTGCCTGCGCGTAAAGGCTGGTGATGTGGTTGTGGCGACTACCAAGCAGGGACAATTATTAGGAATTGGGTTATTCAGTAGTGATGCAGGAATAACGGAACACGGCGATATCTGCCGTTTTGTTCAATGGCTTCCCGCGAATGAAAACCAAAGCGTTGCACAGTGCCTGCCGGGCGAAAGCAAAGCAAGCTTTTCCCCTTTTAAATCGTCTGTGTTGGCTTTGCTGCCGTTCCTTTGAAAAAAGTCTCCAAAAGATTATTGTTTTTAATTAAATCATTGAACCTTCGTGTTTAAGTACTGATAACAACCTAATTTATGCATAAAGAAATTCGCCAACATTACAATGCTGCTTTTACGCAGGAAAAATATAAGGCTTTCCTGCATACCATGAATACTGCTTTTGGGGAAGAAGTGACATTTCGTGTTGCAGAAACACCTGTTTTTGTGCCGGAATACCTGAAAAAACGCCTGTTACAGGGCGTGAGCGATATTTGCAAGGTTATTACACAGCCTGACTTCAGGCAAAAAAGCGATGCTGCTATTCCGGCGCACCTTCAGGTCCCCAATGAAGATCCCAATACTGTGTTTCTGCAACTCGATTTCGGCATTTGTAAAGGAATTGATGGCAGCCTGACCCCTCAACTGATTGAAATGCAGGGATTTCCCTCGCTTTATTTATTTCAGCACTTATTGGCCAATTCCTACCGCAAACATTTCGATATACCGACTAATTGGAACCATCTTTTCGATGGATTAAACGAAGGCGGATATATCAACCTGTTGAAAGAAGTCATTATTGGTGACAGCAAGCCGGAAAATGTCATATTGCTGGAGGTAGAGCCGGAAAAACAGAATACCCGTATTGATTTTTGGGGTACGCAGCAATACTTAGGCCTTAAAGTATTATGCCTGAGCAAAATCAAAAAAGAAGGCCGGGACCTTTATTATATTGACGATGATGGAAAAAAGGTGGCGATTGAAAGAATCTATAACAGGATTATTTTTGATGAACTCGAAAAGCGCGGTGATTTGCCCCGGGAATGGAATATGATGGATGAAATAAATGCCCAATGGGTAGGACATCCCAACTGGTTTTTCAGGATATCCAAACATTCACTGCCATTTATGCAGTCGGACTTTGTGCCTGAAACACGTTTTGTCAGCGAATTAAAAAGTATTCCCACCGATCTGGAAAATTGGGTATTAAAGCCCTTATTCTCTTTTTCCGGTCAGGGCGTGATGATTAATGTTACCCGGCAAGACGTCGAAAGCGTGGACGATCCTTCTAATTATATCCTGCAAAGGAAAGTGGAGTACGTCCCTTGTATAGAAACCCTGGATCCTGCCGATCCGGTGAAATGCGAAATCCGGATGATGCTGCTGTGGAACCCCGGGTGGCCCGAGCCACGCTTAGTCAATAACCTGATTCGCCTCAGCAAAGGGGAAATGGTGGGCGTTCGGTACAATAAAGGAAAAGACTGGGTGGGTGCCAGCGTCGGTTTTTTTGAACGGTAAGGAGCGTATAAATAGTTACCTTATTTTTTCTTAAACTTTCCGTCTTTCCAGTCTTTAAAAAACTGGGCCCACGCGAGTGGACTGAAGATATTCATCGGCGGAGTTTGGCCCATGTAGGTATATTCCCGGGATTGCTGCCGCATATAAAAGTTAGCACCTTCTTTGCCGGAGTACGCCACAATTTTATCATTTTTTCGCGCCTCGGCAAGGTACTCATTGGCGATATTTTCAGCAGCCCGCTTCTGGAGTTCGGGCGTGACATCCATTTTCAGAAATTCAATTTTAAAATGATCCTTAGAGGGCCACGCGAAGATGACTATAGTTGGAAGCGTAAACGTGTCCTGGGGCAGAAATTGCACTACGGAATAGCGATCTTGTGTCAGTGTATCAGGAACAATAATCGTTTGAGTCTCCAGGCCGAGGTAAGTAAACCGCACTTTATCACCCTTTTCTACTACCAATGAGAAAAAACCGCGGTAATCAGTATAAGTGCCCCGATGTTTATCAGGAATAAAAACGGTCGCATAAGGTACAGGTGTCATTCCTGTACCGTCATCTGTCAAAAGTAACCCGGAGAACTGAATCAGTTGCTTAGGTTCTTTTTTTTCACCCGATTCTGCAGGAGGGGTAGTCGAAGTGGATTTATTATCCTGTTGTGCCTGCAACTGAAGACCGCCCAATACGGCGATTATGATGAGTAGTTTTTTCACGTGTTGTAATGTTATGTCGGTTGGCAAAACGCTGTTACCAATGGGTTTGCTGCCTTAGAAAACAAAGGTAAGTGAAAATAAAGAATATACTATTGATAAAAAAGTCAAATTCCTGACAATATTCACCAAATATTAACGAGAAGTCGCCTTACTTTTACGCCCAATCTGCGTCTATGAAGCAGCATTTCTTTTTAACAACCATTCATAAATGATGTTGCATCAAGTAAAATTTTTCTTTTTCCTTTCTTTTTTAATTGCAGCCGTAACGCTCACCGCACAAACAGGGGGCAAATACGGCCACATGAATTTGGGTAATCTGCTCGAATCATTGCCCGATTCCAAGCAGGCCAATATTGTTCTGGAAGCTTTCGCCGCAAAATATACGATCACAGGTGATTCATTAGGAAAGGTATTGGAAATAGCTGCTCAGAAATTTCAGCAGGATTACCAGGCAGGCGTACTTCCTGCTGCTAAAGCCCAGGAGCAATACGCGGCCCTCGAACAACAGCAAGCGGCTCTCGATAAGTTCGAAAAAGACTCCCAGCAAAAAGTGGCCGAAAAACGCGACCAGCTGCTCAAGCCCATTATGGAGAAATTGTACAATGCCATCACCGCAGTGGGCAAAGAAAATGGTTTTCTAATGATTTTTGACACCAGTACCGGTGCCACTTTGTACGCCATGGAATCGGAAGATGTGACGCCATTGGTAAAGGCGAAGCTGGGTCTGTAATCATTTTTTAGTCCCAGGTCATTTTAATCCCAAGTCCCAGGTCCGGAGAGTGTACCGCGAGCATTCGAATATTTACAAGGGTCAACTCTCCGGACCTGGGACTTGGGATTAACCGACTAAACTTAAAAATTTGTAAACCGATACCGCTCTCCGTACTTTTGGATCCACTGTAATAATCGGGTAACGTCTGTTTTTTCGAATAAATGTGTGCCGGTATTCAATGTAGCAGCCGATCCGCATGCGACCCCGGTTTGCACCATTTCGTGGTAAGATTTTCCTTTGCTCAAGGCCCATACCATTCCTGCCACCATACTGTCGCCCGCACCAACGGTACTTTTTTTCTTCACCATCGGTGCCGGAATATGTTCGAAACCATCTTTGGTTACCAGCAGGGCACCCTGAGCGCCGAGGGACACCACCACTACCTCACATTTTCCTTGTTTGATAATACTTAAGGCTGCATCGTCGACCTGATCCATTTCTAATTGTTCGACATCTGCCAACGCGCTAAGTTCTGCGAGGTTGGGTTTCAGTAAAAATACTCCTTGGTCGGCAGCTGCCTGAAGCGGTTGTCCGGAAGTATCCAAAATGAACCTTATTCCCGCCTCTTGCGCCATAGTTGCCACCTTTTTATAATAAGTTTCCGGTAAGCCGGGAGGAAGGCTGCCGCTGGCAACAAGTATTTCGGGTTTTAATGAAAATACTGCTTCCAGGCACGCATCGGCTTCTTTCAACGACATCGGCTCTCCGGGCAGCGTAAATCGATATTGTACATTGGTGTCAGCCTCTGTGACGGCGATGTTTTCGCGGGTTTCGGCCGATACTGGGATGACATGAGTGGTGATACCTGCTTTTTCGACGAGTTCCTTGACCAGCTGACCGTTATGGCCACCTACAGGAAATACGGCAATGCTGGTTCCGCCTAATTTGGCGATACCTTTTGATACATTGATACCGCCGCCGCCAGCATCCATTTGCATGGGGTCACAACGGAGTTTTTGCTCCGGGATAAAGTGGGGAACAGATGTACTTTGGTCCAAAGCTGGGTTGAGTGTGAGTGTAACGATTTTCATAGTGGTGCAAAAGTAAGGGTATTCAACGTTACTCTGCAAACCGATACATAAAAGGCGATTTATGCGCACCGCCATTATGGCGTTTTCCCATTCGTTCAAACATTCCGGATACCAGCATTCGTTTTTGAAAATTGGATCGTTCTAAAGGGTGATCCAGGATCGTTTCGTATAGTCGCTGTAGCTCGGGCATGGTAAATTGCTCTGGCAGCAGATTTTTTCCCAAATATTCATACCTGAAACTATGGCGCAGCGGCACTAATGCCTGTTCGACAATGTAGCGGTGATCAAAAACCATTTCAGGAAGGTCACGGACGTCCCACCAATCAAAATCCTCTGTTCTGTGATCCAGCTTGGGGTCTATCTTCTGGTAATCCACCAAAGTATAATAACCTACCGTAATGGTACGCAGCAATAATTGTTCTGATTCTTCGCGGGAAAACCCCAGCTTGGCAAATGTCATGTCATAGTCAGACTGCCTGACCCTTTCTACCGATCCGAAAGTGTAAAACTGTCTCAAAAAGATATCTTTTAAGCCAACCCGTTTATACAAAACCCGCGTGGCAGCGTGATCGAGCGACTCCTCTTTCAGTACAGCGCCACCAATTAACGACCACAAGTCACTCGCTGTCCATTTTAATAACAATACCCGTAACTGACCGTCGTGGTACCCAAAAATCACACAATCGATCGATAAATGCGGGAGGTAATGATCAAACCGCCCTGGCTGTAATTTTTCGAATGACTGTTTTTCTAACATGCTGCAAAAATAAAAAAATTATTGTGTAAATAATACACATTCAAAAAGGTTTCCGTACCATTGTGTTAAATTTACACAATGTATGTGATGCGAGATGACAATTAACAAACTAAACTGTATTTATTAACGTGAAGATTATAAGCGCACTAAGCCTTATTTTTCTGTTTGTCTCCTGCTTGGTGACCGCCCAGTTCTCGATGGTAAAGAGTTACCGTGATTTAAACAAGAACGGCAAAAAAAGATATTAGAATTTATTGAGTAAGTTTGTGTGCCATTCGTCTTAGTGATGAAGGCACATTTTTTTTTGTCATTGCTGCAAGGTCCACCCATTTCATATCCTTTGTCTCGGTTTGGTCACGTGTGCCTTCCTCCATATTTTTCACCACAAATAAAAAGCGGATATCATAGTGAAGGTGTTCCTTTTCCCCATTTTTTTCGGGAATAGTGTGTACATCAATATCAAAAATACCTTCTTCAGCATGGGCAAGGTTGCTCAGCCCGCATTCTTCCATCGCTTCCCGCCGGGCCGTTTCCAGCAGCGACGCATCGGTTTTATCTGCGTGGCCGCCGGGCTGAAACCATCGGTCGAGTTTGGCATGGTGGATCAGCAGGACCCTTGAGCGATCGGGTGATATCACCCATGCCGAGCCAGTCAGGTGACCATCCTGTGTGGTTCGTTGCCAGAAAGCATCATTTTTCTCTACAAAAGCGATAGTTTGGTCGCGAAATTGGCCTTCCGTTTCATCATAAGGCCGATGTTGAGCAAGTAAATCTAAAGTGTACTTTTTATTCATCCGGTAAAAATACGAAATTCACTTTTTTTGCAGACCTTTGACGCATAAATGGAAAAATATAATTACCTCTACCATTTTGGCCGGTACCTGAGCATGATGCGGCAGGCATTCAGTCGTCCCGAGAAAGTATCCATGTACTGGAAAGAGACGGCGCGGCAAATGAACGATATCGGTGTTGGGTCACTGATCATCGTTTGTCTTATCTCTATTTTTATCGGTGCAGTGGCTGCGCTGCAATTTGCCTATCAGCTCGATGGACAAATGATTCCCCGCTATTACATTGGTTATATTGTACGCGACTTAGCCATCATTGAATTGTCACCGACCTTCACCTGTCTGGTACTGGCCGGAAAAGTGGGTGCGAATATGGCTGCCGAAATCGGCGGAATGCGCCAAAAAGAGCATATTGATGCAATGGAAGTGATGGGCATTAATACTGCCAACTACCTGATTACGCCCAAGGTAATCGCTTCTTTATTTACTATACCAATTTTGGTTACCCTGTCTGCTTTTGTAGCAATTGTGGGTGGCTATCTGGCCACGGTACCGTTTGGACACCTTACCTCCGATGAATATATGCGGGGGCTTCGGTCCTTTTTTACAGAGCGCAATGTGACGATGATGTATGTAAAAGCATTTGTTTTTGCTTATATTCTGACCTCCGTCTCTTGTTACCAGGGTTATTATGTAAAAGGCGGTAGCATCGAACTGGGGCAGGCAAGCACTCGTGCTGTGGTATTCAGCGATATCATGATATTGCTGGCAGACTATTTTATTGTCGTGTTACTGGCGCCATAGACCGCCTGGGCAGCATCAGCCAGAGTCGCCCATAGTTGTTCACCTTTTTCGCCGCCTCGAGTCCTTCTTTGCCAATCCCACAGTAGAGATCCATTCGTTTAGTCGTCTTTATGGCGCCGCCGCGATCTTGCGCAAAAATGATCCTGTAGTCATAGCAAGTGGCATTCCCGTGTTTGTCGCATACCGGAAGTTCTGCCAGTAAAGAAGCACCCAGTGGAATAAACCGTGGATCAATTGCTGCTGAATACCCAGCTGTTAAAGGGAAACTACCTGAACCCAATACATCTTTCCCAATTTTTTTGAAAAAAACATACGTTCCGCCCGCTCCTTTTACGGAACCGCCAAATCCTAAAAACATACTTTCGCCATCGGTGAATTGTACCATACAGGAGCCTTGCAACTGAGCGTTCTTCAGCTCTTTTCTGGTTTTTAACCAGGCTAACTCCAGGTGATTGCCATTGAGTGCCCCCGATTCAATAGCGGCCGGCGATGGCACTGCAATATTTCCCTCATCTTTGGGCCATTTCAGCATAGGTACCTGAAATTCCGGTGTTTGTATCTTTGATGCTTCAATAGTCGGGGTATAATAACCAGTAATGCGTACTTTATCCTGCTTGAGAACAGTATTGATCTGGTAAAAATCAAAATAATGCTGCAGCGCATTGGGCGGTTCTACTGAAATCGCTTCCAGTAAGGTCAAAGTATGCTTCAGTTCGTCCGTGTGAATTCCATTGACCGGATAGGTTTTTAAACCGCTTCGCCGGAGGTAGGCTGCCTGAAAATCCAATGCCCGCAGCATATCTTCATCAAATGATACTGCCAATGCCGAGTCGGGTTTTACAAGAATCATCGACGATGACAGTGCCCGTTGCGGATTAGGCCGTTTGAGTATGCTATCTACATACACGAGTGGCTTTTCCGCGGGGAACACCAGCACAAAGGGTTCTTTTTCTTCCTGACACCCGTGAAAGGAAAGAAGCATAAAAATAAAGAGGGGGGAGCTACGTATCATCATCGCTGGAGTTAAAAGTCGCCTTCGTCTTCCCAGCGGGCAATCACGGCTGTTGCCAGGCAATTGCCCACTAAGTTGGTGGCCGTGCGGGCCATATCCATCAGTACATCCACGCCAATAATGACTTCAATAGGCCAGTCGGGCAAACCAAACTGCGAACAAGTACCCGCCAGAATCACTAGCGATGCACGGGATACTCCGGCAACACCTTTACTGGTGAGCATCAAACTAAAAACAATAATTAACTGCTGCCCAAATTCCAGGTGGATTCCTGCCGCCTGAGCCACAAAAATAGTAGCCAGTGACAGGTACAAAGTAGAGCCATCCAGGTTGAAACTGTAACCTGTGGGCAATACAAAGGAAACAATCTTGCGCGGTACGCCGAAGGCTTCCATATTCCGAAGGGCCATTGGCAAGGCGGCTTCGCTCGATGAGGTAGCAAAGGCTAATGTCGCAGGTTCCCGAACATGGGCGATAAATTTTTTCACGGGAATTTTCAGCCAGATCATCATCGGTACGAACACCACCAGCACAAATACGGCCAAAGCCCCATACAGGGTTAAGACCAATACACCCAGGTTTTTCAGGACGCCGATACCTTTGTCGCTTACCGTGTAGGCTATCGCACCACCCACCGCAAATGGGGCCATTTTCATCACAATATCGGTGAATTTGAACATGACTTCGGCCAGTGATCCCATAAAATCCATCATAGGTTTTTTATGGGGTTCGGCCACAAACATGAGCCCGATAGCAAATAAAATAGCAAAAACCACTACCTGCAAAACTTGTCCCTCCGCAATAGATTTGGCAATATTCTCCGGGAAAATATGCAAAATCAGGTCTTTCCAGTCTCCTTTTTTGGGCGGCTGAACGACTTCTACTGCTTTTTTATCATAAGTCATATTCATCTTCAGTCCTTTGGCCGAAGAGTCAATGACCATCCCCAATTGCTCGGGTTTTAGCTCAATTTTGACGGCCGAAGCTGGTTTTTGTATCCCTTCTCCTGCTCGTGAATAGTTGATCGCACCCAATCCGATAAATAATGCTACCGTGGTGACTATTTCAAAGTAGATCAATGATTTGATGCCCATTCGCCCGATTTGTTTCAGGTTGGAGTGGCCGGCAATACCCAGCACCAGCGTAGCAATCAGCAGTGGCCCGATGATGGTTTTGATCAGTTGAATAAATATTTTGGAAAAAATATTGAGGTGCTGGCCAATCAGTGGGAAGTCATAGCCAATTTCGCCACCGATAAGCATACTCATGAAAATCCAGAAAGTCAGCCCTTTACCCCTGCTAAATCCGCCAATAAGCAATGCAAGGAATGTCCAGCGGGCTGCACCAGGTATCCAGTCCGGCATAGAAAACCATTGCCATGCCTGGCCCAAAGAAAGTAATAACGCCGCCAAAAAAACGGCTGCAGCCGCTATACCAAGTTGCTTTTTCATGTTGTGCTGATGTATTGTTGGGGCGAAAATACATATTTCATTGGTAATAAACCTTGGCTTGTTTTACCAATGGAGACTTAGCAGATCACTAAGTAACATGATCTTGGAGATAATTTACTTGATATTCAATGTATTAGATGAACAAAAATAACCATTTTCTACATTTTCCGTAAAGGAATGTCGAAGTATCGATATTCCTCTACGGAAAAAGAGAACACACATTTGTTCAATAACAAGTTAATATTTCCAAGCTCACGTTAACTATTAAAAAGCCACTGAGCCGCCTTCGGGAACTCCACCCCCCATCGCTCTTCAGTGTGTTTACCTTCAGGGTCAATTTCCAGGTGAAACTGTACGGTACCTGGAGCAAAACCCCTGGCTTCAATAATCTCCTTAAAGCGATGCGCGCCGGATTCCATCGTTCTGCTTTCTTTGCCACCGGCATAAAAATAAATTTTGGTCGCCGAAAGGTGGTGAAATTTCAAGGGTTCCATGAAAATCCGCTGCGATACCCAGAGTGAAGGCGAGAAAATCATAAATTTGGAATATACCTGCGGAAACATCACCCCTGCGTAAATGCTGATGAGGCCGCCCATACTACTCCCGCCAATAGCCGTGTGTTCCCTGTCAGTTAATGTCCTGAAACTGCTGTCAATATACGGTTTGAGGGTTTCTGCCAGAAAGCGGGCATATTCACGGCCCATTCCTTCGCCCCACTGGACGCTGTCGTAAGGTAAAAACTCCCGGATACGATCTTTGCCTCCGTGGTCGATGGCCACCACAATAAAATCTCCTTTACCTTGTCCTGCCAGTGCCGCCAGTCGTTTGTCGACGCCCCATGTGCCAAAAGGCGCTCCCGATTCAAACAGATTTTGTCCATCCTGTAAATACAAAACTGGATAACGGCGGTTAGATTGAGCGTAATTCCAGGGAAGTAGTACAGAAACCCTACGGCGGCGATTGAGTTGCGGAATAGTAAATTTCCTGGCGACGATTCTGATGTCAGGATAATACTTAGGGTCATAACCGGGGCTGTGTTGTTTCCAGCGCGGCACAGTATCCATGACTTTACCCCTTGGAGCTTCTATGCGCCGGTTAACGGCAGGAAATCCGTCAAGATCTAATTCCTCACCTTCCCAGCCCCCTTTCACGTATTTGTATTCGACAGGTCCCGTGGTGATGGTTGCCCCAAATGCATACCGGTAATGGCCATCTTTTACTTTTTCCATACGGTAACGCTCGTCCCGGGTTACCCAACTATTAAAATTACCCGTAAGAAAAATGGGCCGGGCATCATCAACAGGGGTGTACAACTCTAAAGTCAGCATACGAACAGATCTTACGGCAAAGATATACATCCTTAGGAACGTGTAAATAATAATTTGTTACTTTTGGGTAGATTCTTTTTTGCTCAGACAATTATCTTTTTGCGCGAATAGTGGGGGGCTATTTAATCAAAAAGATAGGCCGTATGAGCGGAAAGGAATCAGCCAAAAGCAATAAGTTATTGTTTTCATGTTCCTTACAAAGGAAATGAGGGGAATAAAAAAAGGCTAACCAACTGATTAACAGTTAATTAGCCTAACAATTTTGCGGACTGGACGGGACTCGAACCCGCGACCTCCGCCGTGACAGGGCGGCATTCTAACCAACTGAACTACCAATCCGTGCTTCAAAAGCGGTGCAAATTTACGGGCATTGGAATGACATAGCCAAATTTATTTTCAAAAAATTTTCTTATTAAACGGTAGCAAGGAAAAAATTTCTTAATTATTGGCTATAATTAAATGATTTTCAAATAGTTGTATTTAAAAATCAAAAAATAATAATTATTTTTTTCCTGTTTGTCCCTGAGGAAATGGTAATTATTACGGTTTAATTTGCTGTTGCAAAAAAAATTGGCCCCGATCGTTTGGGTATTCGAATCGAAAACGGCGATAAGAATACGATCCAGAAAAATTATGTTATGGGTTCAGGAACTACAGATGCTCTATCGCAACGCGGTATTTACGGCCTTCACGCCTGCCGGTCCGTTGTTAACTGTAATACAGTAGATAATACCACTTATGGCCTTAACTTTCCCGGAGCCTGCACAGGCAAAAAAGCGATCAGCGTGATCACTAATAATATCAATAACCACCGTGATGGCCTCCTCCTCGGCATTCCATCCTCCAATGGCAATGCTGCCATCGGACAGCAAGTACATACTGGCAACCGTTGGCTTGGTAGTTATAGTGATGCAGGTGCAAGGCATTTGGGTGGATTTGATCCATCTCAGGTTTCTCTTTTTAAGGTGGACAATACAGCCAACACCAATTATATGCCGGATATTGTATTCCCCCAATTTTGGTTCACTGATGAAAATGCCAATGGGAATACAGTAGTCTGCGTTCCGGAATACATTATAGCCTCAGGTCAAAATGAATTATTAGATGACGAACGCATTGCACGGGGAGATGTCAAGGGTGATGCTGATGACGGTTTGATGCAATGGCTTACCCAACGCCGTTTGTATGAACGATTGACAGAGGAGGGTAATCCAAACAATAACAGCAGTGATATTGCCAACGTTGTAACCGGTGCATACAACCCTGACTTCCATACAACAAACTACACTTGAATACATCGCTGCGCAATGCCCGCTCACAGGAGGCGATGCGGTGCTGCGCGCAAGATTACTGCTTCAATCGGTCAGCAATATCCCAATAAGGTATAATGACGAAACGGCCTGCGCCATTATCCCGAGGAACGATAATCATACAGAAATAGTTAACGGTGTAACTTTCAGCATTGCTCCCAATCCGAACAATGGGGAATTTGCCGTACAATATTCCGGTTTCGGCGAATTATTTTTATTCAATGCTTACGGCCAAATTATCCGGTCAATATTACTTCCGGAAGGAGGGAACAAGATGCAGATAAATCTTTCAAACCTTCCATCCGGGGTTTATACCTGCTTCATGCCAGGGACTGAAGTTCAGAAAATAGTAATTCAACATTAATTTTATCAGTAACGTTGCTGCCTGTGGTCAAGCTGGCAGCAACGTTTTAGTTTTGGGCTATGAAATATTTGTATTTATAGCCACCGCGAAGTGGTTTTGTAATTGCGATATTGTTGATGTGCGATATTCAAGCTAATGCCCAAAAATACGACTATATCTGGGTTGGTGGTGAACAAAACTATCTGGCGGACACTACAAGAGGAGGGATGATTATTGATTTTAAACAATCGCCTCCTAAAATGAGACGCAGACATAGAGACCTTGAATTATTTCTGAGTTCATCGGTCATCAGTGATACCGCAGGGAATATTCAGGTGTATACTAACGGGTGCGACATTGCCAGTGGCGGGACAGACGAAATCCTTTCAAATGGGAATGATATCAATCCAGGCTGTGTAAATGAATTCCAATGCCACAATCCTAATGGTGTAGGTTCATATACAGCAGGCATACAAAGTTCACTTTTCTTGCCCTTACCAGATACTACCGGCATTTACTACCTTTTCCATAAACGAGTTCAAATCATTTTTGATCCTTTTGAAGTCAGTACGGATATGCTTTTTTACAGTGTAGTGGATATACATCTGAACAATGGCGATGTGACACAGAAAAACATCCCCTTAATGGAGGATACTTTAACATTAGGTATGATGACGGCTGTCAAACATGCCAATGGCAAAGATTGGTGGGTAATTACAGCACGTAGAAAAGAAAATGAAATTTATGCCTTCCTATTTACTAAAAATGACATACAAGATACTGTTTTTCAACATATTGGGTTTGATTATTTGCCTTCGGAGGAAGGAAGTGGACAAATTACTTTTAATTCTCTGGGCACCCAAATGGTCATCTGTAATCCTTATTACGGCATCAACCTCTTTGATTTCGACCGTTCGACCGGGTTGCTTAGTAATTTCAGGCAATATCCAGTAGAATTTCCTACCGTTTTTCCCGATGTAATGGGATGTGCATTCGCTCCTAACGGCCTTTTTTTGTACGTTACCACCGTCAAAGAAATATTTCAGTATGACCTGGAATCTGCCGATATACCCGGTACAAGGGTTCTGCTCGACACCTGGGACGGGTTTTCTGACCCGCTACCGGCCACATTTTTGACCTGCCAACTCGCACCCGATTGTAAAATTTATGTCCAGACGAATCAGCAGGCGCGCTGGTTGCATGTGATTCACTACCCCGATGCGCTGGGACTGGCGTGTAATTTTGAACAGCGTGGGCTGAAACTACCTACACCTAACAGGTTGTCTATTCCTTTTTTTCCGAATTTCAGGCTTGGTCCGTCAAGTAATCCGGGCGTTCCGTGTACGTCAATGGTGCAAATAACGGCACCACCCACGCCATTACCTATGGTGTCGATATTTCCCAATCCAGTTACGGATATTCTGCATATTGTGCCTAACCGGCAATATAATGGGCAAGGGCGACTTGTTTTATTTAATGCTACCGGAGCGGTGTCAAGGGAAGTGGTTTTTAATCCCGCTTCCGAGTCAAGTACTATCCTGACGCGCGATTTACCTTCGGGCATGTATTTTTATCAGGTGTGGTGCAATGGAATTATGGTAAGAGCGGATAAATTGATGGTGCGGTAAGATTTACTTCACCCGCAACCGCTGTCCAACCTGAATTTTATCTTGTTCCAAGCTATTCCACCGGCGGATTTTTTCGATAGTAGTACTGTATTTCCGGGCCAGCCCCACTACTGTATCTCCCCGGGACACATCATGAAACTGCACGTTGCCAACAGTTACTTCTATGTTCTCATCATTTGCGGGAGAAACATCATTTGTGGCATAGTTATGTTTCCAGTCACCATCAATTGGGCTGCCAAGCACGGAATGGAGGTATGAAACATTGGCCTCATTAACAAGAAAGGCACCTTTAACAGGGACCATTGGTGGTTTTTTGTTTTTGGGTTTGGCGGCTATCGGGCTTTTTATCCGGGAAGCGGCGAGCGCCATCTTTTCATTGGGTTGTCGCTGACCGCTGATCCGCACCTTGGCTTCCATTCCAGGCTCCTGCGCGGAAGTCAGGCCGTTGAGGCGCCGCAGTGCCCCCACTTTTATGCCGAACAATTGACTGATTTCAGATATTGTTTTACCATCGTGCAGGAAAAAGAATTCCAAATCGGAAGTCTGCCAACTGTACCTTCTTTCATCGAGGTAAATGGGTGTTCCGTGCGTAAGTGGGGCATTGGGTTGCCATTGATTTTCATTGTATTCCACTACTTTAGAGATGTCGACCCCACAAGAAAGGGCTATTTCGGCCAATGTTTCGTCTTCCACGGCACGCACTGCCTGCACTGTATTTATAGTGACCGTTCGGTGCCGCGCCGCCATTTTGGAACGATTGCTCCAAGCTTTGTAGTCCAGTTCATGCAAGTGGTACCGTTCAATGTACTCGATGAGCCGCGCTGAATAGTGCCCAACAGGCGAGTATCCTGCAGCCTGCAATCCAGTAGCCCATGCCACATAATCCAATGGGTCGAGTAAGAAAAGTGCACCATACCGGTTGTGCTTTTGAGGATCCCGTAAAAAATCGCTGTGATCAGAGAAATTATCAGCAGGGTCAGTGTAAGACCGGAAGCAGGATTTGACGGGTTGCCCGTCATGGGCAAATTCGTCGTCATTCTTGTAAAAAGTGGCACCATCCCAGTCCGAACCACATTTCATACCAAAGTGATTATTAGCGGATTGCACAAGAAAACTAGTGCCTGCAGCACTTTCTAACAATCCCTGCGCCAGGGTGATACTGGCAGGAATACCGCTTTTGTACATTTCCAGGATCGCCATGTCTTTGTATTTGGCGATATAGGCAATACGAATGCGGTCGATCGAATCCATTTTAGCCTGCGAGACAGGCTGTGCGAATGCATTTGTAAAAATACAACTAAACAATAATACGGTAATCGTTTTTTTCATAAAACTATATTATTTAACCGAATAAAGACGATAAAACAGGAGAAAGTAACCAACTCAACGCAATAAAGATTTCCCCCATTTCCACAATGGAGACCATTCCCGTTGTAACCGAAAATACGGTTGCTGTACGGCACCAAAATACCGCCGGCTTGGTTCAATATTTTTCAGCATACTTCCCATGAAATCAAATGTGGGCAGTTGTAATATCTCTTGCGCATATTTCATTCTTTCCCATACCAACAAGAGTCCCGACCCCGAAGAGCGAAATTCAGGGTCATCGCCACCCATGTACCCGTATGCTTTATTTTTGTCCCACACCAAATATCCTGCCGAATAAATTTTACCCGACTTCTTATCCAGCGCAAAAAATTTTTCGCAGGCGTGATGCGCCTCAAAAGCCATATATATTTTGTTAAAATAATCGAAGGAAAACGGTATTTTCAGATTTTGTCTCGTGAAGCTTAGCATACAAA
>JBILHQ010000286.1:0-6304 GCA_044350415.1 Saprospiraceae bacterium
GTGTGTTGTAAAAAAGGTTTACGTTAAAGACAATGTCAATCTTTAGTTCATAGGCGATAACCTTCTTCAGTACAGCTTGGGTATTAGTTGATGTGAAAATAAAGTTGGCTTTTTAAAGATTTGCCATTGAAAAGGTTCAATATAAAACCCCGGTTGGCTTTGCTTTATTGTATTCTGAGGATTAAAAAAAAAATACGTTTTTCTTAATGAGTTGATTATCAGTGTTAATGATAGTTAAATTTTTTTAAAAAATATTTATTTAATCTCCATTGCTTAGGCAGGATGTCGAGATACAGGCACAGTTTGGAAGTGTCGATTTTGTTTGCTAAATAATGTGTCTCAAATAACTTTCCATAGGATGGGAGCTGTTTTGACTGACAGTAAGGCGTCTAAATGGGCGTGTAGTACTCCTATATAACCATTTAGGTAAGTAGCTGCCGTGCAAAAGAAACCTCATGTTAGGGAAAGTATTTGTGACACGTTGCTAAAGGCATTAGCGGGTATTTGGGAAGGATAAAAAAAACGGCAGCGCGGATGAGCACAAAAAATTGTTCTTTTTTTTCAAAATCGTTCCTTAGTAGTATATTTGCATCCATCTAACTTATTTTTTGGGTAAAACAGGATTTTATATGTCGCTTTTTGATGCTTTTGATATTTACAATATTCTTTACCTTGATATTGAAACGGTGCCTGGTTTTGCAGACTTCGACGATCTGGATGAAGAGCTTCAGGAACTTTGGGGAATAAAATGCCGGAATATTTTGCGCAAAGGGGTGGATGAGGAAGTTGAATTTGATGAAATGAGTGAAGCGTACCGTACCCGTGCGGGTATTTATGCCGAATTTGGAAAAATCGTATGTATTTCAGTAGGGTTTATGACCCGTCAGGCTAATGGCGAAGAACCCATTATGCGGCTCAAGTCTTTTTATAACCACGTGGAGGCCAATTTGCTGGAGGATTTTAGTGAATTACTGAACAAACATTTTAATAATCCGGACAAGTTTGCTGTTTGCGGGCACAATATTAAGGAATTTGACATCCCCTACATTTGCCGGCGAATGTTGATTAATCAAATGCCATTGCCCCGCATGATCGATATTGCAGGAAAGAAACCCTGGGAAACCAAACACCTGCTGGATACACTCGAACTCTGGAAGTTTGGAGACAATAAAAATTATACATCATTGCGATTACTGGCCGCTATTTTCGGGTTCCCTTCGCCAAAAGATGATATAAGTGGCGCCGATGTGGCTGGTGTTTATTGGGAAGACCGCGATCTGGAGCGTATCGCACATTATTGCGAAAAGGACGTACTGGCTACTGCCCAACTTTTCCTGAAAATGAAAAGATTGCCGTCTATTAAGCCGGAACAAGTGGTGATCGTGCGCTAAGTGCATTTCACTCAAACATATAAATCAGGGTGTCTGTGGTGGGATGTTTCTCCTGGTCAATAAAAAAAGGCATGCTGCCATAAATGGGTAGTGAAATCCCGTGTTCACTGGCTCCAAAAGCAACAGCCCAATGACTTCCCTGCAAAACCGGACTGATCGCTACCTTTCCGCTCTTGTCAGAAACCAGCATCGTATCAAAATATACAGCGGGTTTGTCGAATCCTGGAAAAGCAACTGTATTATATTTAATAAATACATTTACTTCGGCAACTGGGATATTATGGTGCTTGGTTTGAAGCCGAACAGATGTAGAAAGAGGAATAATCTCTCCGTTTCCCGGTTTATTACAGGAAAGCAAGCCAGAAATTAAAAAAACACCCCCTATGGATTTGATCAAATTGATCATAAATCATTTATCGATTGTTGGAATAAAACAACAATATCGGGGCTATCATTGTTTTTTAAAAAAATAATTTTTGTTTTGATAAATGTAGACTAATTTTGCATCAAAGAAACCAAAGTTTGCACCACATTACCTTGAACAAATGAAAGTTTTTACAAATGAATCGCATTGTTTAGTTTACTTCACCGATTACCTCGAATCCATCTTGGACCAATCCGTTGGTGCTGTACTACATGGATTTTAACTTTTTATATTTGCTAAATAATAGTAACATTTTTTCATATTTTTCCCCATCACATTTTCATTATTATACATGGAAGAGAAAAAGCGCCGTCCGCGGGTAACTAAAGCGGATTCAGACAACCCGTTGCAAGAGCGGGGTGACACAAATGACCAACAAGATTCCAACTCCAATTCCAATCACGATGACTTTAACCGCTCCCCAGGCGGTTATGAAAGACCTTCTTTCCAGGACCGCCCACAGGATAATTCTCTTGATGGTGGCCAGGAGCGTCGTCCGTATCAGGATCGCAGCCAGGATGGCGGCGGTGGATATGAGCGTCGTCCCTACCAGGATCGCAGCCAGGGTGGTGGCGGCACTTCGGGTGGCGGCGGTTACGAGCGTCGTCCCTACCAGGATCGCAGCCAGGGTGGCGGTGGCACTTCGGGTGGCGGCGGTTACGAGCGTCGTCCCTACCAGGATCGCAGCCAGGGTGGCGGCGGCACTTCGGGAGGTGGCGGTTACGAGCGTCGTCCCTACCAGGATCGCAGCCAGGGTGGCGGCGGCACTTCGGGTGGCGGCGGTTACGAGCGTCGTCCCTACCAGGATCGCAGCCAGGAAGGCGGTGGTCAGGGTGGTGGCGGTTACGAACGTCGTCCCTACCAGGATCGCAGCCAGGGTGGCGGCGGTACTTCGGGTGGCGGCGGTTACGAGCGTCGTCCCTACCAGGATCGCAGCCAGGAAGGCGGTGGTCAAGGCGGTGGTGGTTACGAACGTCGTCCTTACCAGGATCGCAGCCAGGGTGGCGGTGGTCAGGGAGGTGGCGGTTACGAGCGTCGTCCCTACCAGGATCGCAGCCAGGGTGGTGGTGGCACTACAGGTGGCGGTGGCTATGAGCGTCGTCCCTACCAGGATCGCAGCCAGGAAGGCGGTGGTCAGGGAGGTGGCGGTTACGAGCGTCGTCCCTACCAGGATCGCAGCCAGGGTGGCGGCGGCACTTCGGGTGGCGGCGGTTACGAGCGTCGTCCCTACCAGGATCGCAGCCAGGGTGGCGGCGGCACTTCGGGTAGCGGCGGTTACGAGCGTCGTCCCTACCAGGATCGCAGCCAGGGTGGCGGCGGTGGCTATGGCCGCCCTCCGCAACGTGGAGGATTCAATAGTCGTCCTCAACGCCCTAAAAAGAATAAACCTGAATTTTATGTTGAAAAGCGTCCGAAACCTGAATTACCTACAGGTGAAGGGATGCCATTAAATAAATTTTTGGCACATTGTGGTATCTCCTCCCGCCGTAAAGCAGTTGAATTTATTGAGGCAGGAAATGTTACGGTGAATGGACTGGTCGTAACGGAGCCATACTACCGCTACCAATTGGGTGATATGGTTACCTGTGAAGGAAACCCTGTTACTATTCAGGAGCGTATGATATATGTGCTGCTGAATAAGCCCAAAGGTGTTATTACTACTACAGAAGATGAACGTGGACGCACGACGATCATGGATATTGTCGATCCGCACTTTCCGGAACGTATTTATCCGGTTGGTCGCTTAGACCGCGATACTACAGGTTTGATTCTGCTGACTAACGATGGAGATCTTGCCCAAAAGCTGACCCACCCAAGTCACCATGTACAGAAACAATACCGTATTGGTCTTGATCAGGGACTTACCCGCGAAGATTACGAAAAAATCGTTGCAGGAGTGGAACTGGAAGACGGACCAGTAAATGTCAATTGGGTACGTTTCGCAGAGGATCATCCAATGCAGGATGTGGTTGAACTTGAAATCACGATGGGCCGCAACCGCATTGTACGCAGGTTGTTCGAAACTTTGGGATATCAGGTAAAACGGCTCGATCGTTTCTACTTTGCGGGTCTTACGAAAAAAGACCTGGCACGTGGTGCTTTCCGGGAGTTATCCCAACGTGAAGTTATTATGTTGAAGCACTTTACCGGGCAGCCAATCCCGCCAAAGCCTGCTTTTGACAATGGTGACGAAACGGCTGGTGATGATTTTGAAGAAGATGATTTCACTCCAGACGATATATAATTTATTTAATTAAGGAGCCTCGCTCCTGCCCCTATAGCCCCTTCTGATGATGAAAAAATTCAGAAGGGGTATTTTTTTGGGAGCGTCCGAGCCATGAAATTAGGAGTTTTCTTTCCTGATTGAGGCTCATTTTGGGGTTTGTAGCACCGCTACAGACTGCCAAATAGCCGAAAAAAAATTACAATTAATGGCCGGATGGCCTCCCACTGCAATAAGTCTTATACTATGCGTACCGATATTCTTATCCTGGGTTCAGGAATTGGAGGTCTTACCCTCGCAATCAAACTAGCGAAAGATTCCCCCCTGCTCCGTATTCTTGTGCTGACCAAAACGGATGAAGGAGAAACCAATACCCGATACGCACAAGGCGGGGTGGCTGCAGTATGGGATTTGTCAAAAGATAATTTCGAAAAACATATTGCCGATACTCTTGATGCAGGCGATGGCCTTTGTAATGAAGCAATTGTCAGGATCGTTGTAGAGGAAGGCCCTGAACGAGTATGGGAAATCATCGAATGGGGGGCCAGATTCGATAAAGAAAAAAATGAAAACCAGTATGATCTTGCCCGCGAGGGAGGGCATTCAGAGCACCGTATCCTGCATTATAAAGACCTGACAGGATGGGAAATGCAGCGCGCACTGATGGAAGAAGCAGAACGGTATACTAATATCGAAATATTAGAACATTATTTTGCTTTGGACCTCATTACGCAACACCATCTGGGCAGAATGGTTATTCGGGTTACTCCTGGGATTGAATGCTATGGCTGTTATGCGCTGAACCTAAAAACCGGTGAAATCGCCACAATACTCGCTAAAACTACGGTGGCTTGTACCGGCGGCAGCGGACAAGTATATAAATCTACCACTAATCCGGTCATCGCAACAGGAGATGGTGTCGCCATGACCTATCGTGCCAAAGGTCGGGTAAACGGTATGGAATTTATGCAGTTTCATCCCACTTCTCTGTACAATCCGGCAGGTGATAATCCTTCTTTCCTCATTTCTGAAGCGGTACGTGGATTTGGAGGTATTCTTAAGTCTAAAGATGGAGAAGAGTTTATGCAACATTATGACCGGCGTCTTTCGTTGGCACCGCGCGATATCGTTGCCCGTGCTATTGACTCGGAAATGAAAAAAAGGGGGACAGATTGTATGTATCTCGACTGTACTCACCTGGATAAAGAAGCCTTTCTTGCGCATTTCCCTACCATATATAGTAAATGTGTCAGTATTGGCATTGATCCAATGAAAGATTTTATCCCGGTGGTCCCTGCCTGCCATTATATGTGTGGTGGTATCCTGGTGGATCAAACTGGCCGAAGTAGTATTTCCAGGCTATATGCGGCCGGCGAATGCAGTAGCACCGGACTGCATGGCGCCAATCGCCTCGCTTCCAACTCACTGCTGGAGGCAATGGTTTTTGCCCATCGCATTGCAAAGGATATTCTGGCGCAAATCGGTTCATGGGATTACCAGGAAAATATTCCTGACTGGAATGCTGAAGGGACTATGGAACCAAAAGAAATGGTATTAATTACCCAGGGCATGAAAGAGTTGAAGGATGTAATGTCTTATTATGTGGGTATTGTTCGGTCAAATATTCGTCTGAAACGCGCCCTGGATCGCCTTTACCTGCTGTATCAGGAAACGGAAGAATTGTACAAAACAACGGCAGTAAGTCCACAACTCATGGAACTTCGCAACCTGACCACTATTGCTTATCTGATTACCCGCTCCGCAGCCCACCGAAGAGAAAGCCGGGGCCTGCATTTTACCACAGATTACCTTGGCAAACAACCGTTTATCGAAAATTCTGTGCTATAATTATTAGAGTCGTTTTTTTTGCCTCCTCAGGACAACGAAAAATCGCAACTTTACGTCAAACTGTAAGATTATGCGAACAGAACAACCGTCAAAAAACAGATCACGCCATATTTTTTTGACTGCCATATACGTCTTTGTTTTTGGCATGGCAGATCTCTCTGCGCAAAATTTGAATGTCGGTTTTGGAAAAAGCCGCGTGCAATACCATAAGCAGTTTGATGAATGGCAGTACTATGAAACGCCTCACCTTACTACTTATTGGTATGGAGATGCCAGGAATATTGCTATTTCAGCCCTCCAAATGACGGAATTTGACTATGATGAAATTCAGCAATTGCTGGAGTATCAATTAAGCGACCGCATCGAATTATTAGTATTTACCGACCTCACCGACCTAAAGCAGAGCAATATCGGTTC
>JBILHQ010000287.1:0-6290 GCA_044350415.1 Saprospiraceae bacterium
CGCAGGTGACCCTCCAGCAGCGGGCAGCAGCACTTTATGGTACAGGTCCGGTCAATGTCTTTTTGAAAAATTACAATACCTTAGTAATTTGGGCCTCGGTTAACCCGCGTTCTTTTATGGGCGACCGGGCCCAATGGTGCCCGAAATGGCTCAATATCGCAGCCGGAATGGGTAGCGACAACTTGTTTGCCGGTTTTGGATACGACTGGCAGGACGATAAAAACTGCACAGGACCTGATTGTTTGGCTTATCGCGTCGATCCGGTGGAATACCCCCGAACCCGCCAGTGGTTGCTCTCCTTGGATGTTGATTTAACAAAAATTCCTGTAAAAAACCGATACCTGAAGACTTTATTAAGTGCGGTGAATATCTTAAAAATCCCATCACCAACACTGGAATGGACCAGTCAGGGAAAAGTGAGGTTTCATGGACTCTATTTTTAGTGGAAAGGAGAATACACTGTACTGATGAATTGATAGTAAATGGCATTGCCATTTATTCGTTACATTTTCTTTACTTTGCCAATCGATATTAACCGACTAAACTGTTATGCAAAAGTACATTTTTACCTTTTTTCTTGCACTGACCATTTCTTTGCCGGCATGGACGCAACTCGCCGTTAAAAGTCTCCGTTGCGAAAATCTCAATAACCCTGCAGGATTGGATGTGCCCCAACCCCGTTTTGGCTGGCAATTGGCATCAGACCAGCAAAATATCCTGCAAACTGCGTATGAAATTCGGGTGGCTACTTCTGAAAAAGCATTACAATCGGGTAAAAATTTACTGTGGACCAGCGGTAAAAAAATGTCGGATGTGTCCCAATGGATTACTTATTCCGGTCCGGCACTGCAGTCAAGCCAAAAATACTTCTGGCAGGTGCGCGTTTGGGACAACCAAAAGCAGGCATCTCCCTGGAGTGAAGTGGCTTATTGGCAAGTTGGTCTGTTGAATGCCGCCGACTGGAAAGCCAAATGGATCATGCCCGGCTTTTTAGATACCGTAGGAATGCCTAATCCTTATTTCCGGAAGACATTTTCCACGAAGAAAAAAATTGCCTCGGCAACGGCTTTTATCACCGCCCACGGCTTGTATGAAGCATGGATCAACGGCCAACGGGTTGGTGATGCCTACCTTACTCCCGGCTGGACGTCCTATAATAAACGGTTGCAATACCAGGCATACGATGTTACAAATCTGCTTACGAACGGGAATAATGCAGTCGGAGCCGTGCTTGGCAGTGGTTGGTATCGCGGCAATCTTGGCTGGAGCACCAAGTACAATATTTATGGCAGGGATATCGCCTTACTGTTCCAATTAGAAATAATCTATACTGATGGTACTAAGGAGACTATTGGCAGTGACGATTCCTGGAAATCGGACACAGGTGCTATTCGGTTTACCGAAATTTACCACGGCGAAACCATCGATACCCGGCTTGAACAAAAAGGATGGTCATCTTTCGGTTTTAATGACGGTAAATGGTCAGGTGTGGAAGTTGCCAGCTTACCCATGAATAACCTGGTGGCCACTTACAATCAGCCTGTCCGCAAACACGCAATTTTTAAACCAAAGATTTTTCGAACTCCCAAAGGCGAATTAGTCGTTGATTTTGGCCAAAACCTGGTCGGTTGGTGCGTCTTGAAACTCAATGGCGAAGCAGGAGAACAAGTCAGTCTCCAGCATTTTGAGGTGCTCGATAAAGAGGGAAATGTCTACATGGACAATATGCGTTCGGCCAAAGTAACAGCGCGGTATATTTTGAACGGTGAAGGCGTTCAAACTTTGGAGCCGCATTTTACCTTTTTCGGGTTCCGGTATGTAAAAATTGATGGGTATTCCAGTATTAAACCGGAAAATATCACCGCAGTGGCCTTGTATTCCGATATGCCGGAAACAGGTACTTTTTCCTGTTCGAACAGCCTGCTCAATCAATTGCAACACAATATTCAATGGGGACAAAGGGGCAATTTCCTGGATGTTCCGACGGATTGCCCACAACGCGACGAGCGGATGGGATGGACTGGCGATGCACAAGCGTTCAGTCGCACGGCCATGTACAATTTTGATGCGTTTAACTTTTTTGCCAAATGGGCGCGGGATATTGATGCCGATCAATATGAAAATGGATCGGTTCCCTTTGTTATTCCGGCAGTGTTGGGCGATCCGGGTGGATCTACCGGATGGGCCGATGTGGTGACAATTGTTCCGTGGAATTCATTTCTGGTTTATGGCGACACCATGGTGCTGCAAAAGCAATACCGAAGCATGAAGGCCTGGGTGGATTTTATGCAAATGAAAAGCACCAACGACCTCTGGAATACGGGTTTTCACTTTGGCGACTGGCTGTTTTACAGCCCTGGCGACGACGACCGCGATGGTCGGGCAGCCGTGACCGATAAGTACATGATTGCACAATGCTTTTATGCACATTCTACCCAATTACTGATCAATGCCGCGAATGTTTTAGGAAAAAACGATGATGTCAAACGGTATACAGATTTGTTGAACCGGGTAAAAGCAGCCTACCAAAAAGAGTATGTTACCCCAAATGGACGATTAATTTCGGGTACACAAACAGCGTATGTGCTGGCGCTCCACTTCGATATGCTCCCCGAATTCCAACGGGCTGCTGCTGCTAAATCACTGGCAGACAATGTAAAAAGCTACGGTAATCATATCACCACCGGATTTTTGGGCACGCCCTATATCTGCAATGAACTTACCCGGTTTGGATATGCTGATGTGGCATATACCCTGTTGTTTCAAAAAACATATCCATCCTGGTTATATCCTGTAACCATGGGAGCCACCACCATCTGGGAGCGCTGGGACGGTATTAAACCCGACAGTACTTTCCAGACACCAACTATGAATTCCTTCAACCATTATGCTTATGGAGCAATAGGGGAGTGGATGTACCGCACCGTTGCGGGGCTTGATGCCGACCCCGCTACAGGAGGGTATAAAAAACTGCTGATACATCCCCATCCATCCGATAGTTTGACCAATGCCCGCGCTACATACGAATCGCTGTATGGTCGTGTAGGGTCACATTGGGAAACGGATGATGATGATTTGTTGCTGCATGTTGAAATTCCGCCCAATACTACGGCCGTCATTATGATACCAGCCAAAAGTGCCACAGATATCTATGAAAATGGAAAGCAACCTGTGGTGAAAGCCGTAGAAGGTGAAAAAAATTATTTTATGCTGGAAAAAGGATCGGGGACTTATCATTTCCGGTCTAAAGGTTTGCGCAATAAAAAATAACTATGCTTCGCTGTCTGCTATTGTTGCTGTGTTTAAAAACTTCACTGCCTGCGCAACGGACTGTGCTGGAAAAGTGCAGTCCGTTGCTCAGGGAACAGGTATTAGTGGAGCGGGATATGCGCAGTGATAAGGCGTTGTATACCGTGCAGGTAAATGATTGGCCTGATTTTAAAAAAAGGATTGCCATACCAGGCGTTCGGGTGGTTGCAGCATATCCGCCCTCCGGTGTACTGGTAATTGAATGCTCGGAAGCGTTCTTTTGGTCCGTGGTATTGCCACAATCCATCGTCGTTTTCGCTGACATAGCGCAGCTAACTGCCAATGAGGAAATTATCATTCCGGGTCACAATTTATTCGCCAATCAGATCCGGCGTATTCAGGCAAAAAGACCCGGTTTGGATGGCCGTGGCACAGTAATTTCCATAAAAGAATTTGCTTTTGATACGGCCGATGTTGATTTTCGAAATCGTATTTTGTCCAATCCTCAACAACAATTGGATATTCGCGTTCATGCGACCATCATGGCTACATTAGCAGCAGGAGGTGGGAATGCTGATCCGGCTGGTGGAGGTGTCGCAAAGGGAGGTCGCTTGTATTCATCGAGTTTTGCGGGTTTATTGCCCGATACAGATGCGAATTATGAAGAGAATGAAATTCGGGTTCAAAATCACTCTTACGGCTCGGGTATTCAAAATTACTACGGTGCCAATGCATTGGCCTACGACCAAACGACATTGGATCACCCCGAATTGGTGCATGTTTTTTCTGCTGGAAATGAGGGCGGAGCAACAGCTCCAACAGGTATTTATGCCAATGTTCCTGGTTTTGCCAACCTGACGGGCAATTATAAAATGGCCAAAAATGTGCTGACTGTCGGGGCGATTGATTCGTTCCATAATGTGCCTGTCTTTAGTTCGCGGGGGCCCGCTTATGACGGGCGTCTAAAACCCGATATGGTTGCTTATGGCGCAGACGGCACCTCCGGCGCAGCCGCAGTGGTTTCGGGGGCTGCTGCTGTGGTGCAACAGGCGTTCTTTGAAAAATTTGGCTATTGGCCAGGCTCCGACCTTGTAAAAGCCGTCCTGCTCGGTTCGGCGGATGATTTGAATCAAGCGGGGCCTGATTTTACCAGTGGTTATGGTAGCCTGAATCTTTTTAATGCTATCGAATTGATGGAGAACAGGATAATGGCAACTGGAACGGTAAGTACCGGTGAAAGCCAAACGTTTGTTTTGAGTACGCTGCCTTCCAACCTGCAGAATTTAAAAATAACGCTTCACTGGAATGACGTGCCCGCACCAGCGAATATTGCCAAAGCTTTAGTTAATGACCTTGATCTTCAATTAATTACCCCCGATGGAAGTGTGCAATTGCCGTGGTTGCTCCAATCACAACCCGACGCAACTTCGCTGACACAGTCGGCAGGCAGGGGAGTGGATACACTCAATAATACGGAGCAGGTGGTGGTGCAAAGTCCGGTACCAGGTACTTATTTGGTAAAAGTGATTGGCAAGTCGGTTGCTGTCGGTATGCAGTCATTTGGAATAGTGGCCAATTGGGATACCCTGCAACATCTTGTTTGGACCTGTCCGGTCAAAAGAGATCCGTGTACGGCTGGTAAAGAAGTCATTTTGCGGTGGGAAACGAATATAACAGGTGCAAGCGGGCGGTTGGCGTGGCGCGTTTCAGGCACCAACAACTGGCAGGAAATTGATACAGCGGTGAATCTTCAGGCAGGTTATTTTCGATGGATGGCCCCCGATACTTTTACACCTGCTCAGGTTCGGATCGTCGCTGGCGGAAAAACGGTCGATTCTGATACTTTTTTGATAACGCCCGTTCTGCGCGCACAGGTGGGGTTTAACTGTCCCGATTCCGTATTAATTGTCTGGGGAAATATTGCACCAGCAGCACTTTACCGCGTTTGGGGCTTGGGTGACCAATACCTGGAACCTTTGTTGCTTACCGCTGATACGGCCATTGTTTTTCCAAAAAGCGTTTATCCGCAACAACGTTTTGCGGTATCGGCCATCAGCAGCGGTGGCGGAGCAGAAGGACCGGTAAGCAGCGCACCTGATATTGACACGCAGGGTGCTGGCTGTTATATCACCAATCTTTTGGCGCAGTTAAATACTGCGCAACAGGTGGGTTTAACGGTGCAATTGGGCAGTTTATATGGTGTGAAAAAAGTGATAATCGACCAATTCCGGCAACAGGAATGGCGACAATTGGCAATGGCACTTCCTGTTTCAAACCAGTTGTTTTTCCTCGATCCTGCGCCAATCCCGGGAGTAAATACCTATCGAGTCCGATTAGTCATGGATAATGGCGGAACAATTCTTGGAGAATCGGTAAACATCAACTTTGCCGGCAATGCCGGAATCGTTTTTCCGAATCCAGCCCAATCCGGGAAAATTGTTGTTCTTTTTGAAGTAGCGGAGGAGCCCCCGCGATTTATACTGCGGGATATCGCCGGGCATCTGATCCTGGAAAAAGGATTGGACGATACCAGAACAGATCTGTCTATTGCGTCCTTAGTGCCGGGGTGCTATATTTGGGAAGTGGTAAGTATCGCTTCAGAACGGCTTTCGGGTGGAAAAATATTGGTTCTTCGGTAAAAAAATATTTATCTGCTGTTGAGTCATTCCTGCAAAATATCTGTTTTGTTAGCACGCTGAAAAAAGCAATTTCCATATTTTATTTTAAGTAGTTGTGTTTTTTAGAAACAGATCATAGGCTGTTTCTAAAAGGGAGATGTATAATTTTGAAAAAAATTGTGTAATTATGACACAATTATTAATTGAAATATTACTTTTGCTCGCGCATTGTTCATTTCAATAAGTTACGATAGCTCCCCATTGCAACAAGTTCCTGTATACCTATTAATTAATTTGGCATTATGAGCAACCTGATCAAATATCCTCACGCGGCACGCATCCTTGTGGCGATAGATTGTATCATTTTCGGGTTTGACGGTGAGGAAATCAATTTGCTGGTGATTAAAAGAAATTTTGAACCTG
>JBILHQ010000288.1:0-6282 GCA_044350415.1 Saprospiraceae bacterium
TTAAAGCCAAATTAGCAGCAGGAAATGTTCGTATTCTTACCAATACGATCATGAGTCCCTCTGCTAAAGCCGCAATGGCTGAATTTACAGCAAAATATCCATCCGCTCAGGTGGTTGCTTATGATGCTGTATCCGCATCCGCATTGCTGGATGCCAATCAGCAGTGTTATGGCCTTCGCGTTGTCCCGCAGTACGAATTTGCTAAGGCTGATGTTATAGTCTCTTTTGCCGCTGATTTCCTCGGTACATGGATCAGTCCGGTCGAATATGCAAAAGGCTACGCAGAGAACCGCCGTGTCAGCAAGATTAGAGGTGGAAAAATGTCGCGCCACTACCAGGTAGAAAGTTTCATGTCTCTTACCGGGTCTAATGCAGATCACCGTATCGCAGTAAAGCCTAGTGAAATGGGTGTCGCTATCGCGCATCTTTATGCTAAAATAACAGGCCTTCCAGGCGTTTCCGGTTTGAATGAAAAAGCCGCTAAAACACTGGATAAAGTGGCACAAGACTTGCAGTCAGCGCGTGGTAAAGCATTGGTTGTTAGTGGATCAAATAATCCTGCTGAACAAGTCATGATTAATAAAATCAATGAGGCGTTGGGCAGTTTGAATAATACTATCTCTTTTGGCGCTTATTCTAATCAGCGCCAGGGCGATGAAAAAGCATTCGCTAATTTAGTGAATGAAATGAATGGCGGAACAGTATCTGCTGTAATTGTTTGGGGCGCGAATCCCGCTTACGATCGCGCAGATGCTGACAAGTTTAAAGCGGCATTCGCTAAAGTACCAGCGCGTATTTCTTGTTCAGGAATTATGGATGAGACTACCGCTCTGTGCAACTACAGCGCGCCAACAAATCATAACCTCGAATCATGGGGCGATGTGGAACCGAGAAAAGGCCATTTTAGCCTTATCCAACCCACTATTTCGCCACTGTTCAAGACCCGTCAGGCAGAACAATCACTGCTGGAATGGTCCGATAGCGCTAAATTGAATAAACAGGCCGACCAGCCTTATTACGAATTTGTAAAGGCATACTGGTCAACGAATTTGTTCAGTCAGCAAACGAAATTTGCCACACCACAGGCATTTTGGGACATGAGCCTCCATGATGGTATTTTTGAAGTGGCTGCTGCTCCTTCTGCCATCAATAACAGCGGCATTACTCCTGACACCTCAGCCATAACCAAACCAGGAACCAGCGAAATTGAAATCGTTTTTTATGAAACGGTGAATATTGGGAACGGACAATACGCACACAATCCATGGCTTCAGGAAATGCCTGACCCCGTTAATCGTACGGTTTGGGGGAATCACCTCAGTGTTCCGAATAACTGGGACGGGATTAATAAAATCAGCGGCTGGAAAGACTTGAATGAGGGCGATAACGTTGATGTGGAAATTAATGGCAAAAAATTGACTTGTACAGTAGTGCGTTCTTTTGGTCTTGCTCCAGGAACTTTTGCTATCAGTCTGGGCCAGGGTCGGACCTCTGGTGGTTGCGGAAACGGATTTGGCGTCGACGTCAATCCATGGCTTTCTGTTGAAAGTGGTTACACGCAATATTTTGCTAAGAGTGCGACGGTTTCTGACAAAGTAGGAGAAGATAAATCCTATGCCTGCGTGCAACACCACCATACCCTCGGTGTTCAGGCACAAGGCGTGGAAGAAGGTAAAGTGATCAATGTGGATGAAAAAGCACTCGGCTGGAAAGGTTTTCA
The DNA here is from genome assembly GCA_044350415.1 of Saprospiraceae bacterium. Taxonomy (GTDB): domain Bacteria; phylum Bacteroidota; class Bacteroidia; order Chitinophagales; family Saprospiraceae; genus M3007. The sequence continues at coordinate 1,721 of JBILHQ010000288.1, forward strand.
GGGTTCTTTGACCAATCGTTCCATCATTTATCCCGGCAATTTAAAAGATATTGATGCGGTTTCTGAAAAACTAACAGAATTTCATAAAGAAGCAGATCACCTTAATAGTCAAACGCTTTATCCGGAACGCGAATCCTGGTTCGCTACGGGTGTTAAGTGGGAAATGTTTGTTGACCTGAATGCTTGTATCGGCTGTGGCGCTTGCCAGGTGGCCTGTATTGCAGAAAATAACGTACCAGTTGTTGGTAAAAAAGAAGTTCATCGTCACCACGAAATGACCTGGCTTCGGATCGACCGCTACTTCTACGGAGACTTCGAAAATCCCAAGGTGATCTATCAGCCAATGATGTGTCAGCACTGCGATAACGCACCTTGCGAAAACGTTTGTCCAGTGGCTGCTACTCCGCACAGTATGGAAGGCTTAAATCAAATGGCATATAACCGCTGTATTGGTACCCGTTACTGCGCTAATAACTGCCCTTTCAAAGTCCGCCGTTTCAACTGGCTAGATTATACCACTGCTGATCTTTGGGGTGGTAATGAAGAGCGGGTATTCCATTCGGGCGATGACCAAATGCCATTTTACGCCGACAACCTCGTGCGGATGGTATTGAATCCTGATGTAACCGTTCGTTCCCGTGGTGTTATTGAAAAATGTTCTTTCTGTGTACAGCGTATTCAGGAAGGCAAACTCACCGCTAAGAATGAAAATCGGGAAGTTGCTGATAATGATGTGCGTAGTGCCTGCCAAACCGCCTGCCCAACCAACGCCATCGTATTTGGTAACGCGAACAACCCGAACAGTGAATTGAATAAACGCCGCGATAACAGTGGCCCGCTTGCATACCAGGTGCTCGAAGAGATTAACGTTCGCCCCGGTGTAAGCTACACTGCGAAAATACATAATACCAACGAAGCACTGGACGCCTGAACAACCCTGACTGAACAATTCTATCACGAACATTAAGTACGTATAATATATGTCTCAACCGATAGCGCCCGTACGGCACGTCTTGATTGAAGGTAACAAGACCTATCATAATATCACGGAGGACTTGTGTACGCCCACTGAAACTACGCCTTCACGCGAGTGGATTGTCGCATTTATCCTTTCAGCATCCTTTTTGGGGCTTTATCTTTTTGCTATTTGCTGGACCGTTTGGAAAGGTATTGGTGAATGGGGCGCTAACCGCACCATCAACTGGGCATGGGATATCACTAACTTCGTTTGGTGGATCGGTATCGGCCACGCAGGAACACTGATTTCCGCCATTCTGTTGCTGTTTCGGCAACGCTGGCGTACCGGTGTGAACCGGTCTGCGGAAGCAATGACGATCTTCGCTGTAATATGTGCGGGCCAATTCCCGATTTTCCACATGGGACGCGTTTGGTTGGCATTTTTCATTTTCCCTTTCCCGAATACGCGCGGTCCTTTGTGGACTAACTTTAATTCGCCGCTTTTGTGGGACGTTTTTGCGATTTCCACTTACTTCTCGGTTTCGTTATTGTTCTGGTATACAGGATTGGTGCCCGATTTGGCTACAGTGCGCGACCGTGCAACTGGATTCCGTCGCAAAATGTACGAAACATTTTCGTTTGGCTGGACTGGAAGTGCTAAGCACTGGCAACGTTGGGAGTCTCTTTCTCTAGTATTGGCTGGTATTTCCACACCACTTGTACTTTCTGTACACACTATTGTATCGTTTGACTTTGCCACGTCTGTGGTACCAGGTTGGCACACGACTATCTTTCCACCGTATTTTGTTGCGGGGGCAATTTTTTCGGGTTTTGCCATGGTTCAAACGCTGATGGTGATTACACGTAAAGTACTTCATCTGGAAGAATATATCACCATCAACCACATTGAATCAATGAATAAGGTTATCGTGCTGACGGGTACTATCGTTGGTGTCGCTTACCTTACAGAGTTATTCATTGCTTGGTATTCCGGGTATGTTTATGAACAGTTCGCATTTTATAACCGTGTGTTTGGTGTTTACTGGTGGGCATATTTCGGTATGATGTTCTGCAATGTTGTGAGCCCTCAGTTATTTTGGTCACGCAAAATCCGCCGCAGTGTCTGGTGGACGTTCTTCCTGAGTATCGTTGTAAACATCGGTATGTGGTTCGAACGTTTCGTGATTATCGCCACGACTCTTGCCCGGGATTTCCTCCCATCCTCTTGGAGTTATTATCGCCCAACCTGGGTTGAGATCTCTATATTTACAGGAACAATTGGCTTGTTCTTCACTTTATTCCTGATTTTTACCCGTGTTGCTCCAGTTGTTGCTATTGCAGAGGTAAAAGCAATTCTTAAGGTCGCAGGGAATCAATATGTGGAAAAAGCGAGGGAAGAATACCTCAAGGGACCTAAGCACACTCCTGAAGTTCCAACACATAAACAAGGTGTTTCTGAGCATTAGTCTGCTTTAAGAAACGTTTCAACTTTTTTGCTAACAATTATTAACTCGATATAAATGGCTTCCGATACAAAAAAGGTACTCTACGGGCTTTACAACGACGAGGAAGATTTGAAAAAGGCTGTTAAAGCTGCTGGTGCAGCACATCTGGACATTCTGGATGTTTATACGCCTTTCCCAGTTCACGGACTTGATCCTGTACTTGGGCTTAAAGAGAGTCGTCTGCACCAATTGGGTTTCGTTTACGGAGCAATAGGCTCCTCCTTTGGTTTTGGTCTCATGTCGTGGGTTTCCACCCGTGATTGGCCGATCGTATTTGGTGGAAAACCTTACTGGTCTGTACCGGCATTTATTCCAATCACATTCGAGATGACAGTATTGTTTGCTGCCTGGGGAATGACACTCACCTTTTACACTATTTGTGGATTATGGCCTGGTGTTAAAGCGAAAACATTGGATAATCGTATTACAGACAATAAATTCTGTATTGCTTTTGATGTTACCGGTGCAGATGACAGTCAGGCAGATAATCTTAGGTCTTTCTTCGGTAAAACCGGGGCCGACGAGGTTAATGTCAAAACAATATAATAATACCTGAATACCAATTCATTGTATCAACGCATCAATATTAAAAAATGAAATATATACTTGGCGCATTAGTCGGTATCGCCGTATTTGCATGGCTGTTTTCTGTATGCTCTCCGGCCGGAAAAAATAAAACCGGTCATGAGTATATGCCTGATATGGCCCATCCGGTCTCTCTGGAAGCAAATTTATACTCTGCATACGAACATAATCATTGGGACAAAGAAAGCACCTTTTCCAAAGCTGATTTGTCAACACCGCGAACGAAGGTTGCTGGCACAATAGCCCGGGGTGCAACTGGTGTTTATTACGCTGGAGCGGCGGAGCTGGACATTGTTCGTGGAAAAAATGCAGGGAATGCAATCGCAGCTCCGGTAAATGGAGAAGCACCATTTTATTTTGCCAACACGACAGAAGAAAGACTTCGTTGTGAAAAAGAAATGGTGAGCAATCCTTTTCCAATAACTAATGCTGGTATGGAGAAAGCGAAGCCATTGTACAACACGTATTGTGGTATCTGTCATGGTGAAAAAGGGGATGGTCAAGGCTGGTTAGTGACGATGCCTGACACCAAATATCCCGCACAACCCAAGAATCTCATCGGAGATGATATGATTGCTGCAGGTAATGGCCGTTTTTATTTCGCTATGATGTATGGATTAAATGTAATGGGTGGCTATTCTGATAAACTTTCTTTTGAAGAACGGTGGCAAGTGCTGCACTACGTACGCTCTTTGCAGGCCAAATCAAAAGGGTTTCAGTATGACGAAAAATCTAATACTCTTAGTAATATTGAAAAACCAGCGCAAGGAGAAGCAACGGGCCCTGTCCGGGTACAGACAGTCCAGTAATTCTATCATTTGTTCTTTTACTTGATCACAGATTAAAAATTTCCGGCGATAACCGGCTTATTCATATGAATCAACTCACCAATACGCAATTTGTGTTTGAAGGCAAAGTCAAACGTACGCTCATGATAGGCATGGCGCTTGGTTTGGTTTGTCTGGGGATTACATTCTTCGGAGATGATGCCTTTCATACTCGTTTTTGGACGAATTATTTACATAATTCTGTCTATTTCGCAGGTGTATCTTTTATGGCACTCGCTTTTATGTGTGCTCAAATTACAGCCTTTGCAGGCTGGATGACAACTATTAAGAGGGTTTGGGAAGCAATGTCCATGTTCATTTTAGTGTCTATCGCACTGATGTCGGTATTGGTTATCTCGGTTTGGGGCCATTTTAATCACCTTTATCATTGGAATGTCCAGGGGATTGGTGAAACTGATGCTATTCTCGCAGGAAAAGCCAGTTTTCTGAATCCAGTTTGGTACACGATAGGTACAGTTGGCTTTCTGTCACTCTGGTATGTCTGGGCAGTAAAGCTCCGTAGAATATCTATTAGTCAGGATACTCAGGAAACAGCCTCTCTCGATCTGTTCAAACAACAACGTCGGTGGTCTGCTTCTTTTCTTCCGGTGGTAGGTTTTCTGGTAGGTGTGTTTATTTGGCAAACAGTAATGTCTCTTGATCCCCATTGGTACAGCACCATGTTTTC
>JBILHQ010000289.1:0-6279 GCA_044350415.1 Saprospiraceae bacterium
CATTGTTTATCAAATCATTGCGAAACTTTCCCGGCCAGACCCTTTATGAACCATTACCCGGTTTTCATGATACGATGGCCCGGTACACACAGTTTAGAAAAGTCCTGAAGGCTGATCTGGTGGGCCGAAAAAGAATAGTGGAACAGGAAATCAATCAGCTTTTTGCTGCTGAAAAATATGCTGTTGAAGTGGATTCCTTGATCCGATCGGGTCAGTTGCCACAGCGTGTGGTGCACAACGATACCAAAGCGGGGAATGTACTACTGGACAGTATGACGGGGAAAGCAGTAGCGGTGATCGACTGGGATACCGTGATGCCAGGCATCGTATTGTCGGACTATGGCGACATGGTGCGCACGTTTGTTTCTGACAGGTATGAAGACGATCCGGCCGAAGGGCTGGTCGTTCGGAAAGACGTGCTTAACGCACTGAATGAAGGGTTTTTAGCAGTAGCGGGTGATTTTTTGACAGAAATGGAGATTACGTACCTTTCGCTTGGTGCCCGCTGGATCATTACGGAACAGGCACTCCGTTTTCTCACCGATTATGTAGCAGGCGATGTCTATTATAAAGTAAAAGATGGGGAGCACAATTTGCGGCGGTCGAGGAATCAGTTGGCTTTATTGGCGGCATTAGAACGGCACTAAGTGGTCATTTCAAAGCGTATTTCGCGCAGATTTTTTTGCGCAGATTTTACGCAGATTTCAAACTATCCAAAACTTAGTGCCTCGACTACTATTACCGGAGGTAGTTAGTAACAGACATTATTGCCCCAAGCACTCACTGACACGTACACCACGCATCCACCACGCTCGTTGCCTGCACCACCAGACTCCCCGGCGGCGACCCTACAGGCGTACAGACCTGAAAAGTGCCGCTATTGCCTGAAAAAGTTTGTGTCGTCGAGCCAGCGGCAGGTGTGGTGTACGTGAGGACAAAAGGTGCTGTGCCTGTAAAATGCGCTGTCACGGTCGTACACGCGCCCGCACAGACGTTCGGGTCGGCTGCCGAAAAGGTCACCGCTGGCAAGGCTAGCCATACGACTTCCAGCGCATTTGAAAAATCAAGACATGGATCGTTCAAGTTTACATTGCCGTTGAGGTTGTTACCGGCTATGGCGGCAATGTAGTAGGTGACGTTGGTTTGCATAGTTGCGGAATTGAATGAAAATAATGGGCTGCTGCTGGTTGCAAGAATGCTGCCGAGTGTGTCATTCAGATCAGAAAACAGGATGTATCGCAAAATGTCATCCGACTCCAGAAAGGTTTGATCGGGCGGTGGAACCGTAGCCTGGCTACCCGGACAAAGATTGAGTGGACTTGATAGAAACCAGACCGGCATTGGTCTCACAGCATGATGAACAAATAAACAGAGAAAAAATGCCACCATTAGGAATACCTGAAAAAATTACGTCTTCCACATAAACACACATCTCTATCCCGATGGTGTAATAGATTAGGAATACCTGAAAAAATTACGTCTTCCACATACAATCTGTTGCAGCAATAACTCTATTAACTATTTAGCCATTTGGTTACCATGGTCATGGCAATCAAATGGCTAAATAGTTGTTGTCAAACTAAAGCAGCAAACTAAGGCAACAATACCTGATCGATAACGTGAATAACGCCATTGCGGGCAAGAATATTCACGGCTACGATATTGGAACCAGTGGCATTACCGCTTCCTTTCACTTTTGCGCCTCCAGCAAGGGAAACAGTCAGTGTTTTGTTAGGCAAATTAGTTGGAGCCTGTAATCCTTCGCGGAGATCTACGGAGAATACACGGGCTGGTACCAGGTGGTAAAGCAGCACAGATTTCAGGGTATTGATCGTTGCCTGATCTGTAATACCTCTGATATTGGCTGCATTGTTCAATGGAGCAGGCAATTGCGCAAAAGCGGCATCTGTAGGGGCAAAAACGGTGGTGTTACCAGCGAGCGAAGCAACATTGGCAAGACCAGTTTTCTTCAGTGCGGCAACCAAAGCAGTGAAACTACCATTCGAAATCGCAATTTGTGCAATGTCTTGCGTTGGCGGGAAAAGCACTTTGTCAATTACGTGGATGACGCCGTTGGTGGCTGCTACATCCACAGCAATCACCTGGGTATTGCCATTGATAAATACACCACCATCAATAGCCCGACCAACAGTAATTTGGTTAGCACCAGGAGTAGCGGGGCTGTTGAAAGTTTGGTAATTACCGTTCGTAAATTGCGCAGCATTGCGTTTTCCTGGAACAACGTGGTACCGGATAATTTGGCGAAGGGTATTAATTGTTGCCGCATCTGTGATCGCGCTGATATTGGCTGCATTATTAAAAGGAGCAGGCAATTGCGCAAAAGCAGCATTGTTGGGTGCCAATACGGTGGCATTCAGTCCGGCGTTGTTTAAGAAGTTTACCTGGCTGGTTTTGACAACGGCTGCCACCAACGAAGAGAAATCCGGATTGCTGATAGCCACATCTACAATTGTGCCGGAACTGCGGTCGCTGGAAATGTTAATACCATCGGAAGTAAGTTCCTGTTGAACGGGAAGTTGTTCTTTTTGACAAGCAGAGAAAGAGATTGCTGTAGCAAGTGCTGCAAGAACGAGGAAACGAAATTTTTGCATGATAATTGAATTTTGTTGAATTTTTTTATGTTTTTAAAGTTAAAATATTAAACAATAACAGACCTTTTTCGAATTAGTTATTGGAAAATAGTTGAAATGCCAGTTTTAGACAAACTTGGGGACTGGCGTACTTTGGAACAGGGCAAAAAGAGTCAGTGGTAGAGGAAGTATATTTTTTCCTAAATTTGCAAATGCTTATTTTTATATTCTGCATTGGATACGCGCTGATTGTTTTTGAACACCAGGTCAAATTGAACAAAACGGCGTCAGCCCTCATGACCGGGGTTTTGTGCTGGACCTGGTTTGTATTTTCGGGAGATGGGAGCGCAGCGCATACCGACGGTGTGTTGCATCAGCTGAGTGAAGTATTATCCAAAAGTTCCGAAATTGTATTTTTTCTGTTGGGCGCTATGACCATCGTCGAATTGATGGATGCGCACAATGGATTTGAATTGATTACCAACCGTATCACCACTACCAACCGGCGGAAATTGCTGTGGATCGTTGCTTTGATTACTTTTTTCCTCGCATCTGTACTTGATACATTGGCGACCATTGTGGTGGTAATCAAACTTTTAGATAAATTATTGGATGATGACGAAGAAAAATTGACCATGTCGGGGTTCGCCGTTGTTGCTGCGAACGCCGGTGGAAGTTGGAGCGTTATTGGCGCACCAACGACGACGATGTTGTGGATTGGTAAACAAATTACGGTAAGTGCAGCAGCAAAGGCCCTTTTCCTGCCTTGTCTACTGAGTATGATATTGGTATTATTAGTGTATCAATTGCGGTTTTCAAAAAAAGAAGTGCCGGCAGCAGCAGCATTGCTCAAAAACGACTTGAGCCGATCAGAAAAGGCGATGTTTTTCATTGGTATTATCGCTTTGCTGTTTGTGCCAGTGTTCAAAACGGTTACCCATTTGCCGCCCTACATGGGTATGATGATGAGCCTGGCGTTGGTATGGGCTGGTTCTGAAATCATTAATTACCGCCGCGACGACGAAGACAAACAGCGCTACTCAGTAGGGGCGGCGCTCAGCAAAATCGAAATTCCAAGTTTATTGTTTTTCCTCGGTATTTTACTGGCGGTGGGAAGTCTGGAGGTTACCGGAATGCTGGATCATTTGGCTGCAAATCTTGAGCAGGTGCTGCCCAATAAAACTGTTACGATATCTGTCATCGGCCTTTTATCAGCCATTGTAGACAATATTCCGCTCACTGCGGCGACTATGGGGATGTACGATCTTTCGGTATTTCCGACAGACAATAGTTTATGGCTATTAACCGCTTATTGTGTGGGTACAGGCGGCAGTATTCTGGTAATCGGTTCGGCAGCCGGGGTGGCAGCAATGGGCGTGCGGAAATCGATGGATTTTTTCTGGTATGTGCGCCATATCAGTATTTGGGCGTTGGCGGCGTACATTTTGGGCATTTTCTTATTTTTGTTGTTTCAAAATCTTTGATCATCTTTCACCCTCGTTCATCCAGGTGAAAAAGTAAAGTTTTAATCTTACTGGTCTGAAAACGCTTTCCCTGCCCTCTTCTCCAGTTCCTCCATCGAAAAAATTTCTTTCAACCGGTATTCCCGTTGCAATTGCCCCTTTGTGCCGTAAGATTTTTTATAGTAGACTAAACCAATTCCTTTGGCATACCATTCCTCTCCGGTGCCTTCTATTTCAGAAGCGCCCTCGCTTTCATTGCCGATGGCTTCCCGCACGCCCATGCGCACACAGGGATAAATTTTGCCATTGAAGGTAAAATCGGGGCCATCGCCTAAGAACCGCCTGTTGCGGATAAGGTATATTTTGGAGCTGGGATTGTCCAATGGATGGTATTCCACACTAAATAAAAACACGCCGAGAGAATCTTTCACCCGAAAGGGAAACAAGACATTGGACGTCAGTTGGGCAGGAACCTGAATCACTTTGGAGGTGGCACTGTCTTGCTCGAACATCAGGTAACTGCGCGCCACGGAACCGTCATCGGCGATCCGCTCCCGCACCATCTGGTCGATTTGGAAATGCCGGCTGTAATTGGTGGCGCTCAGAAAGAGTCCGCTATCGCGCACAAAAGACCGGTAATACCAATAATCGGTGACCGTATCACCATTGACGGTCATGTCGTAAGCGTAGACCTTGCCGTTTTGGAGGTCTAAGGCTGGAAAATAGTAATCCCGGATATTACGGCGGCCATCGCCGCAGCCCCATGCTGCAAGGCTGGCAACTATTAAGTACAGTATTTGTTTTTTCATCTTGTGCTGATTTAGGAACAACTTTTATTTCCGCATTACTAAACGGCAAAATTAGGCGATGACGTGTAACTTTGCCGATAAACTTATCAATCAATTATGCCCACCATTGTAATTACTGGCGGTACCAAAGGACTTGGTCGTGCCATTGCAGAATTATTTGCCACCAAAGGATTTACAGTCATCACCTGTGCCCGCACAGAGTCTGATCTGCGCGCAGCCGAAGTCTACTGGAAGGCGCATTTTCCCGATAGCCAATTGTTGACGTTTCAGACGGATGTCAGTAAAAAATCCGAAGTTGTGGAGTTTGGCGCTTTTATTCGCCAGCATTTTGACAAGATAGACATTTTAGTCAATAATGCGGGTCTTTATCTCCCGGGATTGGTCACAGAAGAACAGGATGGCACCCTTGAATCACTGATGGAAACCAACCTGTTTAGCGCCTACTATATCACCCGTGGTTTGTTGCCGTTGTTAGGCCGCGGCAGTCATATTTTCAATATGTGTTCGGTGGCGAGTATCCTGGCTTATCCCAACGGCGGTTCGTACAGTATCGCTAAATTTGCCCTGCACGGTTTTTCAAAAGCCCTCCGCGAAGAACTCAAACCCGCCGGTGTAAAAGTAACTGCCCTGTTGCCCGGCGCTACGTGGTCCGATTCGTGGCATGGCGTCGACCTGCCCCATGAACGACTGATGCAGGCCGACGACATTGCCCGGATTATTTGGGGCGCGTACGATTTGTCACCATCTGCTGTGGTGGAAGAAATCTTGATCCGCCCACAGTTAGGTGACTTGTAAGAAGTATGAGGCGTTTTATCGCTGGGTGCCTCCTATCGCTATTGGCCGGGAAAACTGGCCGGAGGGTAATTGAACCTGAATAGCGTATATTCCAGCGGGTATCGCTGGTAATTGGTTTATTTTCAATACATTAAGGCCTATCTGAATTGCTTGCATTCCCGACCAAACTACTTGTCCAGCAGTGCTTACAAGTTGAATTTTTGCATTGACAGCACTTGTTGCTGTCAATGCAAAAGTCAGGTAATCTGCTGCCGGATTAGGAAATACCGCGGCATCAAGAATGCCTTCCGGGAGATCGTGGGTAGCGCTCAGTTGGGTCAGGTAAGTGCGGTTCAGTGTAGCCGTCCCGTTGATACTGCCGCCAAAATTGGTAAATACAATTTGATAGAGTTTACCATCTATTGTTCTGGCAAAATACGCATGATCTGCCACCACCGTCCAGGCCGTTCCACTGAAATATTTCCAGTCGTGCCCGATAATATCCAAACGACTGCCCAAAGAGTCCAGGTAGTCGTGGTAATCAACAGTGGCCGGGTCAACGCCAACTGCTTTTGCGGTAAGGATACCTTCGTTCGATAATATGCCCGCTACATTGTACGGAATATAACCTTGTCCGTCGAA
>JBILHQ010000102.1:0-20527 GCA_044350415.1 Saprospiraceae bacterium
CCATTTAGGTGCACAATGTTAATGGCACCATTATTATTTGCTAATCCCAAAAAATGCCTGTATTATTGTACAGTCAAGATGAGAGCGGTTCAATTCATCCTTCATAAAAAAACAATCAATACAAACAACTGCTGATACTCCGTACACGCTGAAATCAGGTATTTTTTGCATCGTCATTTTTCAACATTTTCCGCATTTGCTTACAAGCTATCGGAGATATTCGTCACGCTCAATTTTACACTAATGAAAAAACTTATTCCCGGCAATGCTTCGCCATCGCTACTGATTTTGCTATGCCTGATGGCAGCTTGTAAAAAAAAGGAACCCGATCCTGTGATTGAAGGCAGCGTACTGGAGTATGGTACGGAAATCCCTATTAAAAACGCTGCAGTTTCTCTGCGATCTTATGATGGTGAATTTCTCGGGCCCATTTCTTCATCCATTGTGGATACGGAGGTGTCAGATGAGAATGGCTACTTCTCCATGCCTTATCCTGAACGAACTGTACTGAGGGTAAACGCTGCTCAAACTGATTATTTTTCCGATGATTTTTCCGAAGTGGGCGTAAGTGCCTCCTACAAAGAGGATATCCACCTTCATCCTTATGCCTGGATCAGGGTAAAAATCAGAAATGAGAGTGGAGCGTATGGTTTTTACCCTGATAGAGAAGAGTCATGGAAACCTGTTATTCAATTATCACAGGGAGAAGAATTGGTAATTACTGATAAAAAGGATCTCAGAAAAGGTAACGAAAATACTAAATATCTTTTTTCACCTAAGCTGGAAGAAGGCAGTGGACCCCCCCGGGCCTCTTACTGGCCTAAGGCAAAAGCTTATGTGGATGGGCAAGAAGTACCTATACATGTAGGAATAGGTGCTTACATTGATTTTTATCTTCCTGGACATGATACTACTGATATTTTCATCGTTTACTAACACTTCAAAAATATTTCAAATGAAAAATTCTTTACTGGTATTTTTATTACTATTAGGCACAAAAGTTAATTCCCAAACCAGTGATGATGCAAGGGTTATTAATATTTCTGTACTAATAAGCGGCAATGTCATTGGCATTAGTTACGACAAAAATTACACTTTGCACAATCAAGTCATATTTAATGTTACTAATTCATTTGCTGGAAATGTGCAATGTAAGCCAGGGGGAGGACTACCATCTTTCTCCGTAGTTCAAGGTATTAATCCAATAATTACATTTCCCTCATCTTCAACTTGGCAAACTGTAAACATCAACTTTGAATTACTTTCTGCGACAGGCACCCTGGAATCTACAGCAACTTTTGCAATTGACCTGAAACCGACTTACACGGTCAATAATGCAGGTATTCAATTACCTACAGAGATATGGGACATAGGTTCTACGGCTACCTGGACTCCTCCTGTAAGTGGTGCCTTTCCGGCTGGCAGCACCTATAATGGAAGTGCTTTATCTGGCGGCACTGCTTACGTTAAAATTGCTCCTTCACATGGAGGTAAACTACTCAAACCGCTAATATTTGTCGATGGGATAGATTTCAACACAAATACATATACCTATAATGGACAAATAATCAGGCATGGAAGCACTGGATGGGATGTTTTGATGTTAGGGAATGATGCTTCTGAGCGCAATTCACTCGATTTACTTGATTCAGAGTTTAAGTATTACCCAACAGCTTTACAACAGTTTTTAGATGAAGGTTATGATGTGATTTTTATGGATTTTGCCTCTGGTGCTGATTATATACAAAAAAACGGTATGGTACTGGTAAAACTTATCGAAATGGTAAATGAACGAAGGGCTGCTGACGATCCTGACAATGCCGAATCTTGTGAAAATGCAGTGATTGGAGCCAGTATGGAGGACAAGTGGCTAAATGGGCATTAGGGTATATGGAGGCGAACGATATCCCGCATAAAACGCATACCTATGTATCCTTTGATTCACCCCAGCGCGGTGCGCATATACCTTTAGGCATACAGGCTACTGCTTACCTGCTTGCCCGTATTGGTGGGAATGCTGGTAATTGGGGCCGTCTTAATACTCCGGCGACCCGTCAAATGTTACTGCAAACCCTGGAAGGCGAGGTAAGTGCTGGTGGAGTAAGTATGGAGTTGTTTGAACGTTGGGTCGATGTTGATGCATTAGGGCCCGATGACTTTCATCAAACAGATTTATCTTTCGATTTTGGATTTGCGCAGTCTGATGTTCTTCGTGAATCATTTAAAAATGAAATTAACGGCATGGGATATCCCAAACGGACCAGAAACGTTGGTATCTCCTGTGGGACTAATACCGGAACGCAACTTCCTTTCAACTCCGGTGATCAATATTTTAATGCGGGTTATTATCTTGATCCAAATGGTTGGCCAAATGTTGCCTGTACTAATTATGGCCATGTATTTTTTATGGTTTCCCGCGCACTTAATGGCGGCTCAGAAGGAATTGATGAATTACTTCAATTTGATAATTCACCTGGCTGGGGATGTGCCAGTAAAGAGGTTGCTTATGAAGATAATACCCTTTTTCTTGCGGCGATACCTACTGATTTTGATGATTGGCTGGGTAGCCAGGATCCACCGGTAAAGCATGCTGTTATGCGCTTACAAGCAGAACAAGCATATCCATCATTTGATAATGCACCAGGATGCCGTCGTGGAGACCTATTATCGATTGAAAAAGAAATTGCCGAAACTAGTCAGGAAATTGAAATAAATTTCAATGCTGGCTATACTACTTTTATGCCTACAATCAGTTTGCTGGATATTAATGTACCAATGGATGACAATGGATTAGTAACTGCGTTCACAGATCTTGACGTAGTACAGGATGGGATGACGCCATTTGAAGCAGTATATTCAGCTCCAACAAATTTGCGCCATATTGAACTTACTGCCGCCATGGCCGCTTTCGTAATTGAGCAACTCGCACTTGGCCGGGATCAGGTGAATGTACCTGACCTGAATTTATCAACGGGTCAGCGCTACAACTATGGATACAAGCAAAAACTAGTGCCGAATGTTGTAATCAATAATGGAGCACAATTGGCTGTCAATCTTCAAGGCACCATCAATTTTATGACGCCTGGCGATCCTGTAGCAAATAGTCCATTTTTTGAAGTCTTTACTGGCGGTGGCTGTAATGATAATAAAAATGTCACCGTGAAAAATGGAGGTATACTTCAAATTGGAGATCCGGGTTCGAATAAACATGGTATTTTTCATGCGCTGCGCGAGGCGACCATACATGTAGAAAGCGGAGGTACTATTCGTATTTCTAACGGATCGGCACTCCGTATTTACGAAGGAGCAAACATCATTTTGGATGCCGGGGCAAACCTTGTTTTAGATGATGATTTATGTAATATCTTGATTCAGGGCAAATTAGTTATTAATGGAGACTTTAATTTTTCAGGCTTAGGGCATATTACGTACGATGGAAGTATAGAGTTTGGACCTTCGGCCACCCGCTTTCGACTTGTCGGTCCGCTTGCTTTTCATCGTAATTTAGAGATTGCACGAGATTTAGTTTTGCCTAGTGGAATTAATCTTTTACTCTCTAAAACTGGAGTCGGATATGGGGGAGGAAGTATTAAATTGGGTGGAAGTGGTACTGCATCATGTACTTCAGTCTTATTTACTGGCGATAATACAGCACTGGTAGTTAACGGCGATGGGGATATCCAAATTAGTGGTTGCCGCTTTGAAGCTATACTTCAGCCACTGGAGATTATCAGTAATCCTCAGGTCGGTTTCCCGGGCACTAAAAATGTTACGGTCGGCGGTACACAATTTACTAATTTTCAGCGTGGTTCATTGATAAAAGAACGGGCCGAAGTAAAATTTACCGATTGTGCATTTTTGGTTTCTGACGGCGCATCATCAGAAAGAGTAAGTGCTGTTTTTTCTGACAATAATCACACTTTTGTTTTCAGGAATAGTACCATTAGTGGGATTGAACGATTCACAGGCTCTGTTTCTTCCGCCAATCAGGTATTAACATCCTCCGAAATGGGTGAAGGCATTCGGGTGACCGGTGGCTTTTTGTGCTGGATGGATGGCGGAAAAATCAGTAATTGTGATATAGGCATAGGCAACAGAAGTGTAACATCTACGACGACAAGTCCTCACAAACCTGCTAATATATTGATTACTAACATAGCCACACTCCAGGATTGTATTGCAGGTGTCAGCATGGAAGGGGCCTTGAAAATAGGTACAGTAATAACTTCTTGTGCGAGATTTATTGATAATCATTACGGTATAAGCGGAGTAGATATCACACTTTTAATCGACCCGTCACAAATGAATCCATCACCCTTATACGAACCTTTACCTAATAATTTTATAAGAAATGGAATTTGGGGCGCTAATAATACCCGGTATCTTGATGTGTGCTACATTGCTAAAAATCCTGGCACTGCTATTATGGGGACGCACAACTTTTGGGGAGTACATGACTTGTCAGGAGCTATTGTTCCAGCAACAAATAATCAGGTAACAACCGGTTGTGAGCTGCGAAGAATTCCTTCAGGTGGAAATTGTAGCATGTCTTCCAACATCTCAATTGTTTTTGCTCCAAATTATGGTTATTCCCGTGAGTGCGATGATATAATGAAAGCTTGCTCAACAATACTCGGTGATTGTCATCATGATTGCACAATGACTACTGATGGCTTAGCAAATACGACTGTGCGGGAAAAATTCATGACTGGTTATGGAAAAATCCTAACTGAAAATTGGACAGGAGCATCTAACGATTTCGAACCTGTTTCTGATATCTGGCAGTCAGATTTACCTTCTAACATGAGCGACGAATGCCGCACGTTTATTCAGGCATCAATGTCATTTATTGAGGGACAGGGAGAGCGTAGATCTGAAAACACCCGAAGCAACTACATCGAATTATTTTCATTGCAACCCAACCCGGCTACCTCATCGGTAATGTTAAATCTGCCTGATAAAGATTGTCAGATACGGATTATGGATGCCTACGGAAAGTTGATATACAATCATTCAGAACATAACCCATCACTGCGCCTTTCTACGTTGTCGTGGCCTTCCGGTGCTTATTTTGTAACTGTATTTGATACGGAAACAGGAGAAAAAGCACAAAAAGTATTGATCATTCAGCGGTAGGACCTTTTAAAACAGAGCTTAAGGTATGATTCGGGGTAATATTTTCCGGCAGGGAGGTATTACCCCGATTTTTTTATTAAAGCAGACAAATACAACGTCTCTGCAAACAACGCTACGGTACACCCTACAAAACTCATAGCTCATAGCTAATAACTCATATCTTCATTTCAGCAATGCTTCTCCAATCCAGTTGGCAATGGCCTGCCGATTATTGTTCAGCACGATGCGCTGCTGATCCCAGTCATTCTTGATATTGGCCATTTCGATATACACTGCTTTGGGAGCCGTGGTTTCCCTCAGTGTAAACAGGTCGCGGGATGACACGGAACCCTCATACCGCCTGGCGGGGCCCCGTTTTTGCTGGTATTTTTGAATAAACGTCTGGTGGATATGCAACGCCAGATCCATACTGGGTTCGCTGTTGGGCCGGTAATAAAAAAACACATCCGTCTCTGTAGCTTTGCTCCTTGAATCCACGTGAATCTCAATGATCGTCTGGTCGGTTTGACCATTCTCTTTGTGATAATCTGACAATTTATTAATCAAAGCTGTTCGTTGACCGAGACGCTCTTTTTGATTAAGAGGTATTACTTTATCGCCCCATACCACTTCATCTTTATCGCAATCCAGGTACTGTTGATCGCGGATGCCGTCGCCGGGATCGCGCACAATCATGTATGCAGTAGCATTATGGCTGATCAGAAAACGAAGGAGCCTCAAGGTAACATCATAGGCGTATTCGTCTTCGCACAAAGTATGCCCAGCGCGTTTTCCCTGTGCGCCCGGATCGGGTCCCCCATGGCCACTGACTAAAAAGAAGACTTTTCCACGCAGTTTGGTAGACAACAACGGTGTATTAGCATGCTCTTTGCCAAAAATGGGGAAGTTGCGGGGGGCATTAAGGCTGTGCGGTTCTCCTCCTATAATTTTAAAAACAACCGGCGCTTTACTCCCGGGTTTTTTGTTGTCTATTTTCCCTTCAGCAATTGGAATCGACGCAATTTTTTCCAGTTCACAATTAAAGGAATGCCACGGGACCCAAAGTACTTTACTTTTGACAAAATCATCAGCGCGCACACCATTTTTACTGGCTGTAGTGTTAAAATCACTGATATTTTTGGCCGTTTTCCAGTCTTCAATGTCCAATGTTGACCGAATACTTTTGCCGTTGTACCGCAGTACCTGTATGGGCAATTTATAGGACTTGCCCGCTTTCAGGCGATAATTGCCTTCGCGGAGTTTATTTAATTTAAAAAACTGTTCGATATCACAATCTTCCTCCGATAGTCCATATCGCTGGATGATAGAAGGGATATCATCGCCAGCCTGCGCAGTGATGGATAAAAAAGGTGCTGCCTGCAGAACTGGGATAGTCTTTTGCCCGAATAAAAAAGTTGCGTAACCGTAAAAAACTAAACTTAAGAAAAAACGCATTGGGAATGTTTTGGTGCAAATATGCAGAAAAAAAATGGATTTTGGGGCAATCCTATAAAAGAACGTCAAAAAGCACCTACTTTGCACGCCAGATATTATTAGTTGTTGCGGCGGGAGGCCATCCGACCAAAAATTGATCTTTTTTGACTGCTTTTCGGCTATTTTCGAGTCTATAGCGATGCTACGAACCCGAAAACAAGCCTCAATCAGGCAAAAAACCTCTAATTTTATGGCTCGGCGGCTCCCACCGCGACAACTCAATTTCTTTACCATGAAAAAAAAATTAGTGCAATCCGATATGGCCTACACGCAAAATGTAACCGATTTGTTGCATTTCCTGGAGCAGTATCCGGAAGAAATCCTCAACCGTAAGCCACCAACTGGTGGGTGGTCGGCGATGCAGGTAGTGCACCACCTCATCATGAGTGAGGAATTATCTATGCGTTATGTGCAGAAAAAAATGTCGTTCGAAGGCAAATATGAGATTACTGGATGGACAGAAGGATGGCGTTCTTTTGTTTTGTGGACCTTTTTAAAGCTGCCGTTTAAATTTAAGGCACCCGCAAAAATAGGTGGCGATGATGGTGCGCTGCCCGGTTATTCCACCAAAGCAGAGACTTTTGAACGGTGGCATCAAATCAGATCCCAATGGCATGGATTTATCCAAAATATGCCGGAAGATATTGCTCAAAGAACGGTTTATCAGCACCCTCGGGCTGGTAAAATAGGCTGGTTGCACATGGTAACTTTTTTTCAGACCCATCTTTGGCGGCATCGGCAACAAATTTTGCGCACCTTACAATAGTCTTCGCAACAAAGGATATTGCACGGCAGGAAAAAATTAAAAAAAATCCCAGACATGCTCTAACTAAAAAAATGTCGCCAACAGGCAATTCGTTATACAAAAAAATGATCAACTTTGCATTCACATTAGATAATTCGATGATCGTGCTGACTAAAAAATATATCCTTTTTGTGCTTTTGTTCTGTGCGGGTTTGGTGGCTCAGGCACAACAAACGTCCACCACCATACCAGCTAACTGGTGTGGCACCAATGGTTATTCGCCCTGGCTTACCTGGTATCAGGATCATAAAGCCTCCTTTGCCGACGTGCGGGATGTCGATACCAGTTGGTATTATATTCCTGTAACTATCCACATTGTTGGGAATGATCAGGGGACAAATTATTATCCCGAAAGCGAGGCACTCCGGATTATTTGTGAGTTGAATGAACAATACACACAGGTGCGTTTCCGGTTTTATCTGTTTCCCGGGCAGCCTTTCGTTTACCATAATAATACCTCATGGTTTATACATGATTGGGATGGCGGTGCCGAAATGATTAACAGTACTAAGATAGATGGCCGCCTGAACGCTTATATCGTACAGGACCCTGCAGGTAACTGCGGTTATTCGTGGATTGATGCGATCGTAATGGGAAGCGGGTGTTCTGCTGCCGGCAACTCCACCTGGGCACATGAGGCAGGCCACCATTTTTCGTTACCACACCCTTTCTTTGGTTGGGAAGGCCATAATTGGGACTTCAGCACCCCCGCACCTCCAGCGTGGGATAACTATCCTATTGAAAAAGTCGATGGCTCCAATTGCCATACATCAGGTGACCGTTTTTGCGATACAAAGCCAGATTATCTGAATTACCGTTGGAATTGTACGCCGGAAAAAGAGAGTTCCGTCATTCAGAAAGACCCAAATGGTGCCTCATTCCGCTCAGACGCCACCATCATTATGGGTTATTCGTACGATGCCTGCTCCTCAAGGTTTACACCTGAACAGATCGATGCCATGCGTACCAATGTTACCACTGAGCACCAGAGTTACCTGCAAGTAGCGGAGCCCGGAGCCCAAATTGATGACAATTTCAACCTGCAGTACGTAAGTCCGGTAGATTCGTCCATAGAACAATATAACAATGTGGTATTGCAATGGGAACCTGTACCCAATGCAGCATTTTACCATGTGGAAATATCTACTACCCCCTATTTCTCACTGATATTCCACAGTAGTGTTGTTTACCAGAACACCACTTTAACAGTCAATAAAAATATTCCTAACAATAAAACCATGTTTTGGCGGGTGCGCGCCTACAATTCATGGGACCTCTGCAAGCCGGCAGGTATTGTAGAGCCCGCCGTATTTAAAACAAGAAATCTTTCGGCTACCAACGAACTGGAGCGGGTTGCCGATATCAGTTTGAATCCCAATCCGGTGGTAGGTGGTCTTCCGGCTATACTGCAAGTGAACAGCAGCGAATCGATTGATATCCTGATAACGCTGCACGACGCATCGGGCAGACTGTTTTTCCAAAAACAAATGGAGATGTACTCAGGCGACAATTCGTATGAAATACCCACCAACAATATAGAGGCTGGCCTTTATTTTGTTACCATTCAAACAAAAAAAGGTACGTTGGTCAAAAGACTCGCCGTAATTGATTAACTTCCATATTTGGAGATGGGAGTAATTCAGCGGCAAGGACTAAAGTATACTATTGTTAATCTGGCAGGATTGGTTATTGGAGGAGCCTGTACGCTTTGGCTGTATCCGTTAGTGGTTGGTGAGTATGGTCTTTTCCAGATTCTGCTTGCTGTTGGCGTGGTTGGTTTGCCCATTATTGCATTGGGTGCCAATACCGTCGCCATTCGGTTTTTCCCCTATTTTGAAGATAAAAAGAGTGGTCATCATGGCTTTTTAGCATTACTGCTTGGGCTTTGCAGTTTGGGCTATCTGCTGTTTGGCACACTGGCGTTTTTGTTGTGGGGTTTAGTGCGTCCAACAGTACTGTCGCACAGTTCTCCCATATTAGGTCAATACATTTGGGCTGCCCCGATTTTAGCTTGTTTATGGGTTACCAGTGCTGTGATGAGTGCCTATTCAGCCAATTTCAAGCGGATTGTTGTTCCCTCCCTGTTGCTTGAATTTTCTCAAAAAATTGTTGTTCCCTTACTGCTTTTTTGTGTTTGGCTACAATGGATTACTTTAACACAAGCCGTTTGGGGGCTAATTCTACACGCATTGCTGGTTTGTTCAGGGATGTTGTTTTATTTAAAAAGGCTGGGACAACTGCATTTAAAACCTGATTGGCTTTTTTTAACGCCAGCCTTACGGAAAGAAATAGGAGGGTTTCTCCGCTTCAGTACGCTGAGTAGTTTTGCCTTAGTAATCGTGGCCAAAGCCGACCTGTTTTTAGTGGGGGCATTGCTGCCTATTGCAAAAGCCGGGGTGTATTCAATTGCTACATTTTTGGCGACTACCCTTGAAATTCCGATTAAAGGCCTTTATACAGCAAGTGTATCCTCTGTGACACGGTATATCGCCGATGATGACCGGGAGGCGCTCTCCCATATTTATAAAAGGGTGTCGATCAATTTAATCTGTATTGGATTAGGCCTTTTTGGAGCGATCTGGATTTCCATAGACAGCGTTTTTGCTATCATGCAAAAATCGGAGGTTGTGGCAACAGGGAAATGGGTATTCTTTTTTATCGGATTATCACGGCTGGTGGAAATGGGAACAGGGCTGAATAACTATATGATTTATTATTCCCCGCATTACCGGTTATCCCTCTTGCCTATGGGGCTGTTGGCGGTGGCGAATATAACTTTTGGTATTTGGCTGATTCCAGAATATGGATTTACGGGTGCGGCAATTTCCACCTTAGGAGGCATTACCAGTTATAATGCTTTTAGTTTGTGGTTGGTATGGCGAAAATTTGGTTTGTTCCCATTTGGAAGCCATACGGTAGTTGCATTGGCAATGGCTATATTTACTTTTATGGTAGTCAGTATTATTCCCCGGATTCCCGATTTTCCATTGTTAGATATTTTGTTACATTCAGGGCTATATACCGTTGCTATTGGGACACTTTTTCTTGGATTTAATGTTGCGCCGGACTTGAATGACATACTAAGACAAATTATCAAACGAATTCCCCTATTCCGGAAATAAAAAAAATACCCGTTTGTCACGGAGACGCAATTCTGCGAATAATCATTGCCAAAAGAGATACTCAAAAGTTGATGGGTATGTATATTTGTGACGTAATCGGTTTTTTGGGATGGCCCTCGCCGCAGTAATGCCGGGAGGGTTTTTTTATTTTTTATTCGCAGCAGTGATTTCCTTCGTAAATTTGCCGGACAATTCCAATACTTGTAGTTATGCTCAAATATATTTGTCTGCTTGCTATTCTCATTTCCATTTCCTGTGATCCTGTTCGTGAAAAAGTAACCTTGCCTATTTTAGGCAACCGGGATGTTACAGCCACTGGTGATACGATTTATCCAAAGGTGCCAGATTTTTCTTTTACAGATCAGGACAGCCAAATAGTGAACAACGCAACTTTTGAAGGAAAAGCCTATGTGGTTGATTTTTTCTTTATCCATTGCCCTACTATTTGCCCTAAAGTAAAAGCGCAGGCTAAACGGATTTATGACCGTTTTGCACAGGAACCTCAACTGCTTTTATTATCCCATACCATCGATACCAAAAATGATACCGTTCCAGCGTTACATGCGTATGCCGGCAAACTGGGTATCGACCGTAAAAAATGGCACTTAGTGACGGGCGACCATGACGCTGTTTATGGGATGGCTGATGATTATTTCAGCGTTGCCGTGGAAGACCAGTCTGCCCCAGGTGGTTTTGATCATTCCGGGCGTTTAATATTGGTCGATAAAAACCGGCATGTGCGATCATTCTGCGATGGCACCGATTCGGAAGCCGTCACCCGGTTTATGGAAGACATACAGCTTTTACTGAATGAAATGAAAAAGCAGTAATTAAAAACTTTTCGGATATTTGCAAAAAAATACGATCATGGACGACCCTTCATCCCGAAGTCGGCGAATGCACCACCCTAAGCATTCTGCCGGTTATTCATACCTCTTGCTTTTTCTGGTTTGTAGTTTGTCAGTAGCAGCTGTGATTGGGCTCTTACCGCCACTTATGTTTGTTTTTGGCGTGGGCTGGGTAGCACCACTGTTTACTGTGCTTATTATTTTCAGTATATTCCTGCTATTCAGGCGGCTCATTTTCAAGCACTTATACGGAAAAATGCCGAATGAAAGCGAGATGGTGCTCATGGAGTACTTTGCACAACATGGTGATGATGAGGACGAAGATGTATCCACTGAGCTGATCGAAAACGCCTTACACCTACGCGAAGTCACCGCAGGAGAATGTATGGCTAAACGCGAAGACGTCGTTTCTATTGCTGCCAACGCCTCTATCCCTACACTTAAGACGCTATTTGTAGAAAGTCACTTATCGCGAATTATCGTCACCGAAAATGGATCACTGGATCAAGTGCTGGGCTATGTACACGTCCAGCAAATGTTCGGCAGTCCCTCTTCTATTCGAAGAATGCTTTTGCCCATCCGTTTTGTGTCTGCCTCGATGCCTGGAAATGAATTAATCAATCTGTTCGTTCCTACCCGCACCAATATCGCCTGCGTTCAGGATGAATCCGGGCAATTAGCAGGTATTGTTACTTTAGAAGACGTCCTGGAGCAATTGTTTGGAGCAATTGAAGATGAACACGACTGATTGATTTACGCTTTACGATTAATACAAGATCTGTTATCTATTTTCATTCGGCATATAAACCAGGGATCTTGTATTAATCGTAAAGCGCAAATCACCCTAATCTACCCAATCCGCTACAAAAACATTGGTGTCGTGGGTACCGAAGTTATTGCGGTTGCTGGAGAAGGCCAGTTTTTTGCCGTCGGGAGAAAACATCGCAAAGGCATTAAAAATACTCTCTGCAGTGATTTGTTCCAAGCCTGTGCCATCCACATTGATCATATACAACTGGAAGTCATAGCCGCGGGAGGAATGGTGATTGCTGGCGAAAATGATCTTTTTCCCGCCGGGGTGAAAATAGGGAGCCCAATTGGCTTTTCCGAGATGGGTTACTTGCTGCATATTTGTGCCATCGACATTGATCACGAAAATTTCCATATTAGAAGGCGCTACCAGTCCTTTGGCAAGGTAGTCTTTGTACTCTTTTACCTCCGCATCTGTTTTAGGGCGGCTGGCGCGGAACACCAGTTGCTTGCCATCAGGGGAGAAAAAAGCACCACCGTCATAACCCAATTCATTGGTTACTTGGTGTTGATTCGAGCCATCTTTGTCCATCATCCAAAGTTCGAGGTCGCCGCTGCGATCGCTGGTAAATACAATTTTATCGCCTTTCGGACTCACCACTGCTTCTGCATCGTAGCCTTTGGTATTGGTGAGTTGTTTTTTTATTTTCCCTTTTTTATTGGCTACATAAATATCATACGTATCAAAAATGGGCCAAAGATATTTACCTCCTTCCCTAAGATTCGCCGTGTGTGGACAAGATTCACTGCTCTCGTGTGTACTAGCATAAAGGATACTTTTCCCGTCGCCCATAAAAAAGGAGCAGGTAGTGCGTCCTTTCAGGGTGCTGATGGGTTTAGGGCGGTAAGTGCTGTCTTTAGCGGCTTTTTCAATGTCCATCATAAAAATTTGATCACATTCCAGGCCCCATTTCTTGTTGTTACTCTGAAACGTCAGGGACTTGCTGTCGGGACTCCAATATGCTTCTGCATTATCGCCGCCGAAGGTTACCTGCCGAATATTTTTCAGGTGTGCGGACTCCTGAATGGTTGGCGAAGCTGCTGCATGAGCATGCCCATCGTGGTTTTGCGCGTAAGAAGAGAAAGCCGAAAGCAGCGCTACGGCGAAGAAGGATAATCTTGTCATGGTGAATATACAAAAATTCAAGGTGAAAAACGGTGCAAGATTAAGACTAATAAACGCGCTAACCGTCAGGATTAAGTCAAATTACTGAAAAAGTGCCCTTTTTAGGTCTTCTACCTTGGCTAATGCCTGTACCCTGATTCCGTACCGCCCTGTATCCAGCCCTTTTTGATTATATTTTGAAATATAAATAGCTTTAAACCCAAGCCGGTCGGCCTCCGCTATCCGTTGTTCGATACGGCCTACCGCTCTGATTTCGCCCGACAATCCTACTTCGCCAGCGAAACAGATATTGGAAGGGACACTTACATCCACTAGCGATGAAATAAGGGAAGTTACAATGGAAAGATCAATAGCGGGATCTTCCACTCTTATTCCGCCTGCGAGATTGAGAAATACATCATTGATACTGAAATAATACCCGCACCGTTTTTCCAAAACCGCCAACAGCATAGACAATCGCCGCATATCGAAACCTGTAGCAGAACGTTGAGGAGTGCCGAAAACTGCTTTTGACACCAGCGCCTGTGTTTCAATCAGCATGGGGCGCATTCCTTCTATTGTCGCTGCGATGGCACACCCGCTGAGATCTTCATCTTTCTGACTCAGCAGGAGTTCCGAGGGGTTGGTGACTTCGCGCAGCCCTGTATTTTGCATTTCATAAATCCCCATCTCATCGGTACTACCGAAGCGGTTTTTCAACGTACGAAGAATGCGATAGGTATTATGGCGGTCGCCTTCAAACTGTAATACACAGTCTACTATATGCTCCAGGAGTTTTGGTCCGGCGATATCACCCTCTTTATTGATATGCCCGATGAGGAAAATGGGAATATTCGTTTCTTTTGCAAACCGGAGCAGTTCGGCCGCACATTCTCTTACTTGGGCAATGCCACCGGGTGCACTGTCGAGATGAGGTGTGCTCATGGTTTGTATGGAATCGATAATCATAAGTTGCGGTTGGAGGTCCTGTGCCTGCTGGAGTATTTTAGTCGTGTTGGTTTCTGTCAGGATATAACATTCCGAACGGGCCTCTGGCAACCTGTCGGCCCTCATTTTGATCTGTTCTTCACTTTCTTCACCGCTCACATAAAGCACTTTGACCGGTATTTGCAGGGCCACCTGGAGCATCAGTGTGCTTTTCCCGATACCGGGTTGTCCTCCGATCAGTACCAAGGACCCCGGAACAATTCCGCCACCCAAAACGCGGTTGAGTTCCCCGTCAGGTGCCACAATGCGCTGAGTGCCACCCGATTTTATCTCCCCGATATGGATAGCCTTTGCTGTCTCGTGTTTATTGACAGACCACGACCGGCGCTTTTCTTCCGCCGCTGTATCTTTATGAATAACTTCCTCCTGGTAAGTATTCCATTCGTTGCACTGCGGACACTTGCCCATCCATTTCGGAGAAGAGGCACCACAACTGGAGCAGAAAAAAATAGTTCTTGTTTTTGCCATGGATCTGGAGGCGAGTGGTTGCTGGTTACCGGGTTTCGGGGTTACTAGTTACTGGGTTGATTAACGCGAAATTAACTGATGACATCTTTCTATCAATACTTATCAATCGACCAGAAATCTATTTTAAACTTTCCTCTATCAATAAGCTAAAAAACGAGCTTAGTGACCAACCGTATGCCTGTGCTTGTTGCGGCACAATACTGGCGGGAGAGATACCGGGAATGGTATTGGGTTCGAGCAAGTAAAAAGTATCGCCTACGAGGATAAAATCGATGCGGACCACCCCTTTGCATCCGAGCGCCTGATAAACCTGCGCGGTACGGGACTGTACCTGCCGGGTGAGTACAGGAGAAAGATCGGCAGGAGTTACTTCCTTCGAGCGGCCTTCGTATTTAGCTGCAAAGGTAAAGAATTCATCTTCAGGGATGATTTCGGTTACCGGCAACACGATAATTTGGCCATTTACCCGGAGAACACCATTGGAGAATTCTCGGCCCGGCATAAATGCTTCCACCAACACTTCGTCGTCGAAGCCAAATGCCTCCTCAATGGCAGGCAGTAGTGCTTCCGTAGTTTTTACTTTGGTGACGCCAAAACTGGAACCGTGGGTATTGGGCTTTACAAACAAAGGAAGCCCCATTTCCAATAGAACAGCGGTATCGATTGCCTGTCCTTTTTGGAGTAATGCCCCCCTGGCCATTGGTATTCCCAACGGAGCAAGCTGCATTTTGGTATTATGCTTGCTCATCGTAAGCGCACTCACATACCCATCACAGCACGTGTAGGGAATTTTCATCAAATCGAGATATCCCTGCAATTTGCCGTCTTCCAATGGACTGCCATGCAAGGCTGCAAATGCGCAGTCGAAATGAATTTTTTCGCCGTTGAGGGTGAGGGAAAAATCATTCTTGTCGATCGGTGTTTCCGTTCCGATATGTGTCCAATGGCTGCCTTCGATGTCGATCTGGAAACAACGGTAACGATCCGTGGGCAAATGATCGAATACCACCTGTCCGCTTTTTAAGGAGATAACTCTTTCTGAGGAGTCACCACCAGTAAGTATAGCAATATTTTTCATGCGCTTTACAAAATGTGGCGCAAAGTTAATTCAGATCGGGGATGTATCCGTAGCCTTTTAATAAATGAGCCATTTTGATAAGAATTCGTCAATATTTGGTTATTAACTGCGGTCTATTCCCTTAAAACAATCGACCTTTGCAGGCCGGAACTACCCATCGCCGCAACTTATTCAAGAATGGAAAGTCTTTATGCCGTTCATGCGAAACTCAACTTTATGCGAAAAAATTACTTTTCTGTTATTGCTTTTATTCTTTTTGCCCTCTCTGCTTCAGCACAAATGAACCGGAAGGAACACCAGGAAAAATTCCAATTGCACATCACCCGAACACCTACCCCGCTGCATGTAGATGGTGTATTGGACGAAGCAGCCTGGGGGAAGGCAGAAGCTGGCACCAATTTTTCCATGAAATGGCCCCGCGACGGTGGGCCTGCTCCCGAACAAACCCTGGTACAATGCCTTTACGACGATAAATTTCTGTATGTCGGTATTACAGCGATGGACAACACGCCTAACTACGTGATACAAAGTCTCAAACGCGATGCAGGTTATTGGGATTCTGATGGCACTGCTGTCATTCTTGATCCTGCCAATATTGCTGTTAGTGGTTATTTTTTTGGCGTAAACCCAGCTGGGGTCCAAACCGAGGCTCTTTTATCAGCCGGAGCGGACGGCGAGCTGGATACCAACTGGGACAACACCTGGTGGGTGGAAACCCACCAATACACCGATCGTTGGGTGGCAGAATACGCTATTCCTATGCGCATATTACGGTTCAAAGAGGGCCAAACCTCCTGGGGCATTAATATTATCAGAAATGACCTGACGAACGGCATTTATTCCACCTGGGCAACCATACCATTCCAGTTTGACGGCACCGACTTAGGTTGGACGGGTGCGCTGGTATGGGATGCCGCTCCTCAACGGGCAAAAAGCAATTACAGTCTTGCGCCTTATGCCAGTGCAGGTATCAAACGCGACTACGAGAACAACGAAAACTGGAAGGTAAGCCCCCGATCAGTGGGGCTTGATGCTAAACTCGGTGTAGGCTCGGGACTGAACTTAGATGTTACGGTCAATCCTGATTTTTCACAGATTGAAATTGATGAGCAAATAGTGAACTTGTCCCGTTTTAACGTACAACTCCCTGAAAAGCGCACTTTTTTTCTGGAAAATGCCGATGTTTTCAGTAATTTTGGCATACCGCCGATCCGGCCGTTTTTCTCCAGGCGTATCGGACTGGACAATGACGGACGCCCGCTGCCCATTCTTGGCGGACTCCGTTTGACAGGCAATCTGAATTCAGACA
This sequence comes from Saprospiraceae bacterium, assembly GCA_044350415.1. GTDB lineage: Bacteria > Bacteroidota > Bacteroidia > Chitinophagales > Saprospiraceae > M3007. Next base: position 17,163 of record JBILHQ010000102.1, read on the forward strand.
CCCGAATTGGAGCATTAAATATGCAGACCCTTGAGCGGGGTGAAACGCCTGGTTATAATTATGCTGCTTTGTCGCTCACCCGGCGTCTTTTCGGACGGTCCACAGTCTCGGGATATTTTCTGAACAGACAGGCATTTGAGGGGCACGAAAAGCGGTTCAATGATTTTTCCCGAAATGCCGGCGTAGAAAGTCTATTTGTTTCTCCTAATGCCCGATGGACCTCCTGGATGACCCACCACAGATCCTTTACGCCCGGCGTCACTTCCAAAAATTGGTGGGGAAACACTGGCTTTAATTATAATAAACGAAAATATAATATCTTGGTGGACATAGCGCACATGGGCGAAAACTACCATGCGGACATGGGCTTTGAACAGCGCATTGAAAACTATGATGAACTGCGCGACACCACCCTGCGAATCGGGTATAATTTTTTATTCACAACAGGCAGTTACCGCATTTTTCCTAAAAAGGAAATGGGCAAACTGAATTTTGTGGAAATCGGATTTGAGTCATTCAATGTTATGAATCCAGATGGCACATTTAATGAATCCTCCAATAGGTTATTTGCAGAATGGAACTTAAAAAACACCAGTTCCTTCCGGGTTTATATGAATCCAAATGCTGCCGATGTGCCGGTTAGCTTCAAATTTGATGATGCTGAAGACCTGGAAAAATGCCCCCCGTTGCCAGCAGGAGCATACCAATATGTGAGTGGGGGAATAGAGTGGGGTTCAGATTACCGCAAGCGTTTTTTTCTTTCCGTCAATGCGTCCACAGGGCAATTCTACAATGGCAAGATCTATTCGGGCGGGATAGAATTGAACTGGAGAATCAAAACATTGGCCAATATCAGATTAGCCGCAGCATACAACAGACTCGATTTTCCAGCACCTTACTGCGACGCAGTATTGTTCAATCTGACACCGCGCGTAGAAGTCTTTTTTGCTAAAAACATTTGGTGGACCACTTTTTTACAATACAATACGCAGGCCGACAACTTTAACATTAACAGTCGTTTACAGTGGAGATACCGCCCTATGAGCGATTTTTTCATTGTATACACCGACAATTATTCGGTGAATGTGCCAGGCGTAAAAAGCCGGGCACTGGTAGCGAAGTTGGGATATTGGTTTTAGCAATTACGATTTGTTACTGAGCGAAGTCGAAGTGCGATTAATACAAGATCCCGGCATACTTCCTCAATAGGATATATGCCGGGATCTTGTATTAATCGCACTTCGACTTCGCTCAGTAACAAATCGTAACTCGTAAATCGCAATTCCTAAATTAATTACGCTTTGCCTTTATCGCCTTTTCCGGCTTTGATTTTCACCATTTTGCCTTCTCCGGCTTCCCGCCAAATTGCCTTTTTATTGCGCTTGGCTTTTGTTTTTTCTGCCAGATCAACTGCCTGAGTAGTGCTGACCACACCACCGCTTACACAGAGTTCGGAGAATTTAATTTTTTCGGTACTACCTGGTTTATTTACCTCCCCATCGTTCTGAAGAACAACCGAATTCATCATAATTTCGCGTATCTGCACTGCTGAAAGATTCGGATAGTAGGAACGGAGAACAGCCGCAACACCTGCAGCTGCTGGTGATGCCATAGACGTACCCTGAAAAGAGGCGTAAGTGTTATTCGGTGTAGTGGAATAAATAGCCACACCAGGAGAGAATAGGTCAACGTTCTTTTTCCCGTAGTTAGAGAAATTTGCTACGCGTTTTTCACCACTTTTCCAGGAAAGTGCGCCAATTTCCATCCAGTTTGGTGCATTTTTTTCTTTACCAAACACGCCCTTTTTCTCTGGAGTATTATATTTGTCGTTCGGGAAATTAGGATCGGTATCGTTATTTTCTGCATCATTACCTGCAGCGTGTACCAGTAACACATCATGTTCTGCTGCATATTTCAATGCATCATCCACATACTGTTTGTTTGGGCTGTAACCTTTGCCAAACGACATGTTCAGGATACTTGCTCCATTGTCCACTGCATAACGAATAGCATTGGCCACGTCTTTATCGCGCTCATCACCATCGGGTACACAGCGGACACTCATGATCCGAACATTGTCGGCTACACCCCGGATACCAATGTTGTTGGTACGAACAGCCGCAATAATTCCAGCTACGTGTGTACCATGACTGGCGTCAGGGCCTTCCACGTCGTTGTTGCCATAATAGCGATTGGTGAGATCGTCATAATTATCGCCCACAATTGTGCGTGGATTAAAATCCATATTGTAGCCATAATTAAGGGCATTGTCGAAATACTCACTGGCCTCTTTCACCTGATCATCAAAAGAGGTCTGCGTAACACCATTTTTGAAGAGTCTTTCGAGTGCTTCGCCAGCATCTTTGGCATCTTTGTTGTCGCTGCCTTTGAGCGTGGCGATATCGGCCTCTACAACCTCTTTTTTACCAAGTGCTTTTTGGGCATTGGAAAAAGAAGAAGTGATCTTAGTAAATTGCGCTGTTACTTTCGCTTTTTGCTCTTCGATCTCGCCGCGTTTTTCTTCGTACTGTGCTTTGATCGCCTCATAAGCCGCGTATTCTTTTTTAGCATCACCGTAAAGTTTTGATGGATCGGTACCAGCAAAACGTTTTTTCAGGCGTGCATATTCGCGGGTAAGTTCATAAGAGTCGTGGCTGACGTTTTGTCCGCCTTTACCACCGATGAAGTTCCACCCATGAATGTCATCGACATAGCCATTGCCATCATCGTCGACACCATTACCAGCTACTTCATTGGGATTGGTCCACATGATATCTTTAAGGTCTTCGTGCTCGGCATCCACACCAGAGTCAAGGACAGCGACAATAATAGTTTGCCCCTTTTTACCTTTTTCTTTGAGCTTTTTGATAGCTTCATCGGAGCCTGTACCCTGAACGTTGTCTTTAGACCCGTCGAGTGTAAACCAGTTATCGGGTGCTTTTTGCTGCGCTTTTACCGAGATTACAGTGGCACAAAGCGCCCATAACAGCATACTGAATTTAAATTTCATTGCTAAGAGAATTAATGTTGTTGGGCAAAATACCCAGGTGATAGACTTTAGTTAAAAATAACGCAAAAAAGTAAAGGTAGTTGCAATAAATCAGAGGGTATTAGACAAAAGTAAAGCGGTGGCGTACAAACGTGCGAAATCGCAAACAAAGTATAAGTAAAAAAAGGTGCCTAAAAAATGCTACCTTTGCGCCCGTTTTTGAAAAAACATTATATAAAATGTCGAATACCGAGGAAATAAACCGTCGAAAAACCTTTGCCATCATCGCTCACCCCGATGCGGGTAAAACCACTCTCACCGAAAAACTCCTGCTTTTCGGTGGCGCTATCCAAACGGCTGGTGCTGTGAAAAGTAA
>JBILHQ010000290.1:0-6270 GCA_044350415.1 Saprospiraceae bacterium
CTAATCCGGCGCGGGAGGAGATCAGGGTAGAAATTAATGACCTGCTTTACAGCGATGCACGATTCGATTGGACCATTTATGACATGGCCGGACGCTTAGTGAAAACAGGAAAATTCCCGGATGGTGGCTATACTATTTCTTTGCGGTCCCTCCCTGCAGGTGGGTACCGGTTAGAAATGGTGGATGAAACAGGAAAGAAGGCGGTATTTCCGTTTGAAAAAATCTGATCACCTCTTCCAAATCCCTCCAACACCTGCATCAAACAGTTTTTTATTGAATGCCGGGATATCTACCTCCAGCATCTCCGTCGACCGGGCTTTGAGTACCACCCATTCGGCATCTAATTCCTTTTTTCTGTCTAACGATGGTTGATTCACTACAGGGATGTCGCTTTCTGTCTGGTTGATGAGGAAGACATAATTAGCGGTGAACTTGTTCGGAAAGTTCTCGACGTCGTCGTAGGCTTTTGATTTTCGTTGCACCATGTCCTCGTCCCAGGCCTTCATTTTTTTAACCAGGGTTTCGGCTTCCTGACGGATTGCTTTGGTGGTGGCATCGGCTGGAAGGGTAGAGAGCAATTGGGTTAATTGTTCCCTTTTGGCATAGATAGAATTCACCAGTTGGTGCATCAGGATAAATTCGTTTTCCATTACAGACATTACCTGGTGGTATGCTTTGTAATTCGCTAAATCTGTGACATACAATGGATTGGCTAATATCTCAGCAGTGGTGGAGACTTGCTGGTCACCTGATTTCAGGGTAATAGTATATTTTCCCGGGATGGCTTTATGACCACCGTAGCTGCATTCAAAATAGGCATCCGGGACACCGGTCATGGTAGGGTAGCGCATATTCCATACTATTCGGTTGAGGCCCTTATGCATTGACAGTGATGGGTCTTCCGAAGGACCACCATCCCATTTTTTATACAAACTGTCTTTTTTAGAACTGAAAGTGCGCACCAAATTGCCGGATTCGTCTTTGATCTCCATCAAGATGGAGGCATCTTTATTCACCTCGGGCAGGTGATAATAAATAACAATTCCATTAGCAGGGTTCACGCCCTCTGTGGAGGTCGAACCTGTAAAAGTGTCGTCTGTTTTATCCAATTCACTTCTGCCATTAGATAAAAAGGCATTTTCAGGTTGAAAAAGGGTAACGGCTTTCAGGTCTTTTTGATATTGCCGGATCAGACTTAAATCATCTAAGATCCAAAATGACCGGCCGGATGTGGCGGCGATCAGATCATTCTGGTGAATTTTCAGGTCGGTAATAGGTGCGACTGGTAAATTTAATTGAAACGGCGACCAATCTTTTCCGCCATTCCAGGAAATATATACGCCCAGTTCTGTTCCGGCGAAAAGCAAATCCTTTTGTTGGTCATCTTCTCTAACTACCCTTGTAAAAGCATTATTGGGAATACCATTGACGATTTTTTTCCAGTTTTTGCCATAATCGGTGGTTTTATAAAGTCCCGGGGTGTGGTCATTGAATTTGTAACGGGTAGTCGCGATATAGGCGGTTCCTTTATCGTGTGGCGAAACCTCAATGGCATTAATCAGGCATTCGGGCAAGCCGTTGGGTGTCACATTATTCCAGTTTTTACCGCCATCTTTGGTTAAATACACCAATCCATCGTCGCTGCCCGTCCAGATCACCCCTTTCTCCTGCGGAGATTCCAGGATATAGGCGAGTGTTCCATAATTTTCGGCACCTACCGCTTCATTCGTATAAGGACCACCACCTTTTCCTTGTTTTTCTTTTTCGTTCCGGGTTAAATCGGGGGAAATTTCGCTCCATGTTTTGCCCATATCGCTGGTGCGCAACACATATTGTGAACCATGGTAAAATGTGTTGGGTTCATGTTTGGACCAGATAATCGGCGCATTCCAATTGAACCGGTACCTGATATCTTTCGCATCGCGCCCCAAATACTGAATCGGAGCAGCCATAATATTCGTTGCTGCCTGCGCTTTTGTATCCAGCACCTCGATGGTGCCCTGGTAACTGCCGCCTAATACATACCGTGGATCATCTGGATTGAAGGCCAAAAAAGCACTTTCTCCACCGGCAGAATAAGTCCAGCTGGCGGTGCTGATATGGCCGCTGCCCAATGCTCTGTGGGCTATCGAAACGGAGGAATTGTCCTGTTGTCCGCCATAAATTCTGTACGGAAATTGATTGTCAACATTGATTCTGTAAATCTGTGCAGTGGGTATATTGTCCTGGGAGCTCCAGGATTTGCCGGAATTGAACGTGATGGCTGCACCTCCGTCATCGGCGATAATCATATTTTTGGAATCCTTAGGGTTGATCCAAAGGTTGTGGTAATCGCCGTGTGTAGCGGAAATATCTTCCCAGGTTTTGCCACCATCAGTGGAGCGCAAAGCGGGGGCACTCAGCACATAAATAGTACTTTCATTCAAGGGGTCCACAAACAGTTCAATATAATACCAGGCGCGTTGGATAAGGCGGTGGTCATTGGTGACCAGCGACCAGCTTTTTCCGGCATTGGTGGAGACGAACAAACCGCCTGCTTCTTTTTCTGAATCACTTTCTATCAAGGCGTATACTTTTTCGGAATTGGAGCGGCAGACTGCGATCGCCATTTTACCCATTTCCTTCGGCAATCCTTCTTCCATTTTTTCCCAGTGGTCGCCGCCATCAGTCGATTTGTATAATCCACTGCCGGGGCCACCACTGATGACTTTCCAGGGCAGCCGGCCATGCTCCCACAGAGCAGCGTAAAGAATGCGTGGATTATTCATATCCATCGACAACTCTGCGCAGCCAGTTTTGTCATCCACATACAATACATTTTTCCAGGTAGCACCGCCGTCGGTGGATTTGAAGATTCCCCGTTGTTGCGATGGGCTGTATAATGCGCCTTGGGCGGCTACCAAAACGGTATTAGGATCCCTGGGATCAATGACGATCCGGGCAATATGTTGCGTCAGTTCAAGCCCTGCTGGTTTCCAAGTTTTGCCGGCATCGGTTGATTTATAAACGCCGTCGCCATGGTGCGTCATTACGCCTCTTACTGCGTGTTCGCCCATACCTACATAAATGACATTGGGATCGTTTTCGGCTACTGCCACGGCACCAACGGAGCCTGTTTTAAAGAAACCATCAGAAATATTGGCCCAATTGATGCCCATATCTTCCGTTTTCCATAGTCCGCCACCCGTGGTACCCATGTAATAAGTATGGATATCATTGACGACGCCCGTTGCGGTGACGGAACGCCCACCTCTGAACGGGCCGATATTGCGCCATTTAACGGGTTTGAAATACGAATTCAGGTCGTTGGTGGTGGAATCCTTTTTGGATTGGGCGGTGGCCGGGAAGGATGCGGGAATTAGGGCCACTAAGAGTAGTATGTATTTATTCATTTTGTACCAAATATTTTTTTAATTGTGAAATTCGGGGCTCATCTCATATAGTGAATTTCGATCTTACGTTAATTGCCCTCCACCACCTTCAGCACCCAAACATCCTTCCCAACTTCCTTCAACTCCGCCGGCAAATCAATCTCCACCCCGCTCCTCACATTTTTCCATCCGATCTTCTGCGCGCTGCCCAGCAACTGCACCTTTGTATTTATGGTAAAAGGTATTTTGCTAATCACCACTTTTTCGTTCGGGTATTCAAAAAGGAAAATGTACCGGGTTTTGCCATCTTTTGATTGGGTAAACCGGATATTGTTGCCTTCATTGAAACTGCTGAAAATACGGGTGCCATAAATCGCTTCTCCATTGATTTTAATCCAGGTGCCGATCTCCTTTAACCGGCTGTAAGCAGTATCGTCCAACTCGCCTTCGGGGCTTGGCCCTATATTCAGCAGGTAATTGCCGCCTTTACTCACGATATCGACTAATTTTTCGATGATTTCATTGGTAGGTTTATAAATATCATTGGGCACATAACTCCAGCTATTGGCCATCGTCATACAGGTCTCCCAAGGGTAGGGGAGTCCGGTATCGGGGATATGTTGCTCTGGGGTGAGGTAGTTTTGGTATTCGCCGGGTACTGCGCGGTCGACTACAATCAGGCCGGGTTGTTTGATGCGCGCTTTTCGGGCCAGTTCGGCCATATTGATATCCTGGCTTTGCGGATTGCGGGCCCAGCGGCTGTTTTCGTAGATCTCCGTGAGTTCGGTTTTTACTTCTTCATCGGTTTTGGTGCGCACCCAGCTACCGTCGAGCCAGAGGATATCGACTTTGCCGTAATCGCTCATGAGTTCATCGATCTGGTTGTGGGTGTAATCGGTGAATTTTTGCCATTGTTCCGGGTATTTTTGGATGGAGTAGTTACAATTGCGGTCGCTGGCCGGGAATTTTTTCCACCAGTAGGTGTCAGTGTGCCAATCGGGTTTGGAGAAATAAGCGCCAATCCAGAAATTTTCTTTCCGGAAGGCCGAAAAAATTTCTTTGGTCACGTTACTGCGTGGACTGCCTGAAAATGGACAACCTGGGTCAGTGATTTTATAATCCGTGTATTTGGAGTCGAACATACAAAAGCCGTCGTGGTGCTTGGTGGTGAACACCACGTATTTCATGCCGGCATCTTTGGCTGCTGCTGCCCATTTTTCGGGAGCGAATTTGGTCGGGTTAAACGTAGTTTTTAAGTTTTCATATTGCTTCACATAATCATGGTAGTTGTCGGCAATCCCAGGTTTCCGGGCACCGGTTGCCCAGCCCAGGTCTTCCGGACAAATACTCCAGCTTTCCACAACGCCCCATTGGCTATAGGCGCCCCAGTGCATAAGGAGACCGAATTTTAAGTCCTGCCATTCTTCCAGCCGTTTTTGAACTGCCGGGTCTTTATCGGGGAAATAATCCTGGTGCTGGGAACAAATACGGCCACTTGAAAGCAGCAAAAGGAAAGCAAAAAGAATGGTAATACGCAACATGACTAATGGCAAAAATCTAATGATAAAACGACTATAGACCTTTTACTGCTTCGTCCATCCATTGTGCACGGGCGATGGTCCAGCGGCGAAGATAATCAAGTTCTTCTTCCCATGTTTTACCTACAAAAGAATTTGGCCAAATGGGGACACCCATGACTGGCCACTGTGCAAAATTGCGCGCAGCGGGACCTTCTGTCAGTGGGGCTGCTAGTTCGTCAATGAGTGCAGAAAGTGCCTTGTCGGACAAGGTAGTGGCGCGCAGGGCCTGCCAGCGCTCGCGGGTTTGTCGGCAATAAGCCGGATCTTGCCGAAGCCGTTCCCACCAGAAAGGAATTAGCCAATAGTCGCTGCCGCACACCATATTAAAATCCCAGGCCCAACCATCGGTGCGTTCTCCATGGCAGTAATTGGCATTCCCGAAAGCCAAGTTAAAGTCCCAGACGGGCCCTGCATGTAATCTGGGGTCAATTTCATCGCTATTTTTATGGAAATACGAACTGATCCGGTAACCATCGACATTGCGGCAAAGCTCGTTCATCAACATAAAATCAATAAAAGAACGGGTATCAATAAACTGTCTGTAACCACCGCCCGTTGTGTCGGCGAAGTTAGCACTTAGCAGGGTATCTTCCATGGCATACATCCAGTGTTGCATGTACTGCATGTATTTTGGGGTGATTTCGGTCGGTTTGGGGTATTGGTAAAGGTAGCGGATATCCTGGCTGTTATTGGCGCCTTTGGCTGGCACGTGGGAGGTCCAGAATTCATCTGATAAAAATCCCGATTCTTTATCCAATTTGAACATAAAAGCACCGCTTTCATCTTTCTTTTGCCATTTTTTTAGACTTACCCGGTTTTCATCCCATTTTATTTTTTCGCACCAGATATACAAGCCTTTGTACTCCTCGTTGATGATCATTTCTGTGTACTGCGTGCGCGGGACATAACCCAGGTGATTGAACCGGCGGGCTATGGCAAAGCCATACATATCCCTGATCAATGATTTGTCGGAATAAGGGGCTAGCATAATCCAATCGTTTTCAGGGGGCATTCCAAGGACAGATTGATCATTGTTTTCCCCGTTGTTATCGCGCAGTTCCACCCCGTACGGTTTTTTTTCCGACATCAGCTGGGATGTTTTCCCGCGCAGTTCGATGCCGATAGGCCCTTTGTAAATGTTGGGGGGGTCGGTCGGATGGTTTTCTTTTCCGTTTTCATGGGCAATAATAGACATTGTGGCATTGATTTTGGGTTCATCAAAAATCAACCAACCATCCGTATCGATATTAACGATCGGCAATTTGGTCGCCGTCAGATTTTGTGAAAAGGCAGTAAAAGGGAGTAGACAATTGGCTAAA
>JBILHQ010000103.1:0-20507 GCA_044350415.1 Saprospiraceae bacterium
GAATTGTGGGGCATTCAGTCCTCCGGTGAAAGGAAATTTAAGTAACTGGTTGTTTTGATAAACAGGGGCAGTGATTTGCTGGAATGACGGATCCTGTGCATTACCAGCCGATACCCGGAGGGTAATGACAATCAGGGCGAAGAGGAGATGTTTATTTGTCATAGTTATCTTTTTTATTTGTTGCAAATGTACAGCGAATTATAAAATGACTCAAATTCAAAGGCGGGTATGCTATTTTTATCGCTATTTAAAAAATACAGTATATTTTTTGAAAAAATAACGCCTGGTTTGTCAGGTATCGCGGGTGGTAATTCTACTTTTGCAGCATCGGGCTGCCAGATATAAAAGAATACTACACGAACAAAAAATGAGGCCTGTAGGATAACTAGATGATTGAATTAAAAAAAATGCAATTCCGGCAGGCTTTTAATGCGGAGCCGGTACTTTTAGTAAGATCTCCGGGCCGGATCAATCTTATTGGTGAACACACTGATTATAATGGAGGGTACGTTCTGCCGGCAGCCATTGATAAGGCAGTTTATTTTGCGGCAGCTCCCCGAACCGACCGGGAATGTCACTTCATCGCTGTCGATCTTCAGGAGGAAATAATAGTGTCATTGGATCATATTTCCAAAAGGGATACCGCTACCTGGGCCAATTATCTGCTGGGGGTCATCGACCAATTACAGAAGATGGGTAAGGAAATGCAAGGATTTAACCTGTTGTTTGGCGGTGATTTACCGCAGGGCGGCGGTATGTCTTCTTCTGCAGCCATTGAAAATGGCATAGGTTTTATGCTCAATGAACTTTTTGATCTGGGGCTTTCCCGCATCGACCTGCTGCGCATTTCTCAAAAAGCAGAAAATCAGTTTGTAGGTATGAATTGCGGCATCATGGATATGTTTGCCTCCATGATGGGTAAAGAAAATGCTGTGATCCGGTTGGATTGCCGCAGTTTGGAATACGAATATTACCCTTTTGAATCGGCAGGTTATTCGTTGGTACTCTGCGATTCCAATGTAAAACACCAATTAGTAGATTCTGAATACAACACCCGGCGCCAGGAATGTGAGGAAGGTGTGGCGGTCCTGTCGGGTTTTGATGCTGGTATTCATACCTTGCGCGATGTTTCCTTTGACTTTTTAAAACAGCACCAGGCTGACCTGAGCGAAGTTGTCTTTCGCCGCTGCAAATATGTGGTGGAGGAAATTGACCGGGTACAAAAAGCCTGCGAGGCATTGGAAATCAATGATTTTGTTACTTTTGGGCAACTTATGTTTGCCACACACCAGGGACTCAACGAAGAGTATGAAGTGAGCTGCCCGGAATTGAATTTTTTAGTGGAAATGGCGCACCTAGATTCCAACGTCTTAGGTTCCCGAATGATGGGGGGCGGATTCGGCGGATGTACCATTAACCTGATTAAAACTGCTGGTGTGGATGCTTTTGTTGCCCTTGCCGGCGCGGCTTATCAAGAGCGGTTTAGCTTGCAAATGCCCGTGTACCGGGTCGCTTTGAAAGACGGTACTTCTTCTATTATTTAAACTATTAACTATGCGTGCGTTATTTGTTCTTTTCTTTTCTGGCGGTCTTTTTGCCGCCTTTGCTCAAAAGCCAATTGTCGTTGAAACTGATCATTTTGCTCAGGTTTTACAGCCCGATGAGGCTGGCCGGTTGCGCGTGGTTTATTTTGGTAAAAAACTGGCCGATGCCTCTGGATATGCTGCCATTGCAACTCAATCTAAAAAAGATGACCTCAATTTAGGCATTCAAAATGTGGCTTATACCCCTGCTGGAACATGGAACCTTTCTGAACCGGCCATTCAGATGACACATGCCGATGGCAACATGTCCACCGAATTACAATATGTTGACTTTCAAGTAGAAAAATCAAAAAACAACATCATCACTACCCGCATTTTATTGCGCGACCCGGTGTATAAAACGGAGGTGACGCTCTTTTATAAAGCCTATCCCAAAGAAGATGTGGTCGAGCAATGGTCGGTGATCAGTAATGGTGAAAAAGGAGCGGTGCAATTGCCCAAATATGCTTCTGCTAACCTTTATTTTACAGCAAAAGAGTATTATTTGCGCCATTACCACGGCAGCTGGGCCAAAGAAATGAAGCCGGAAGAAACCCTGCTCTCTGCCGGTATTCATACCCTCGATTCAAAATTGGGCACCCGGGCTGATCTGTTCCAGCCGCCTTCGTTTATGGTGTCGTTCGATCAGCCTGCCACGGAAGATGCAGGTAAGGTTTTAATCGCCAATCTTGCCTGGTCGGGCAATTATAAAATGGATTTTGAAATGGATCCTTATCACCATTTGCGGTTAGTGGCGGGTATTAATCCATTTGCCGCTACTTATACGTTGAATGCCGGACAAACATTGACCACACCGGCGTTGGTGTATACTTATTCGGAAACAGGAACAGGCACCGCCAGTCGCAACCTGCACCGATGGGCCCGCAGTTACCGTATCCCCGATGGTAATGGCTCGCGCCTCACTTTGTTGAATAACTGGGAAGCCACTTATTTTGATTTCGATGAACCCAAATTGACCGGCCTTTTCGCCGGCGCGAAGAAACTGGGCGTCGATATGTTTTTACTGGATGACGGCTGGTTTGCCAACAAATACCCCCGTAATGACGACCATGCAGGCCTTGGTGATTGGCAGGAAAATAAAAAGAAATTGCCCCATGGATTGGGTTATCTGGTGAAAGAGGCGGACAAAGCTGGCGTAAAATTTGGTATTTGGGTGGAACCTGAAATGGTCAGTCCTAAAAGTGAATTGTACGAAAATCACAAGGATTGGGTGATCCGGGAGTCCGACCGGCCTGAGCATTATTACCGCAATCAGTTGGTACTTGATTTGTCGAATCCCGAAGTGCAGGATTTTGTCTACGGCGTGCTCGATGGCATGTTTACCCAAAATCCGGGTATTGCTTTTGTGAAATGGGATTGCAATGCGGTGATGTTCAATGCGCATTCGGCGTATTTGGAAAAACAAAAAATGTCGCAGGGACATTTGTACACTGATTATGTTTTTGGATTGTATAAGGTGCTGGAGCGCCTGCGTGCCAAATACCCATTGATACCGATGATGCTTTGTTCGGGCGGCGGTGGCCGGGTGGATTATGGTGCCTTAAAATATTTCACTGAATTTTGGGTGAGCGACAATACCGATCCCCTCGAACGGGTATTTATCCAATGGGAAGACGGTTATTTTTTTCCGGCCATTGCGCAATGTAATCATATCACCGATTGGAGTAAAGTGGGATTAAAATACCGCACAGATGTGGCCATGATGGGCAAAATGGGATATGATATCGTAGTCGATCACCTGAGCGCCGACGATTTGACCTTCAGTCAGCAGGCCATCAAAAATTACCATTCCGTGGAAGATGCGATTTGGCATGGCGATCAATACCGATTAGCGAGTCCGTGGGAGAATCCTTATGGCGCTGTCATGTATGTCGATGAAAAAAAGGACCACGCGGTGGCGTTTCATTTTGTAGTGACGAATCGCTTCGATTATCATTATTCTGCTGATCCCGTCAAATTGAAGGGGCTTGATCCGGTGAAAAAATACAAATTAAAAGAGTTGAATGTTTATCCTGGTGCCAAGTCTCCGATTGATGAAATGGCTGTTTATTCCGGCGATTTTTTGATGAACATCGGCATCAATCCTGAATTGACCAGCGCGCACAGCAGCGTGGTGATTGATATTGTTGCTGTAAAAAATTAAACGATTATGATTTACGCTTTTGATGGTATCCGTCCGAGTATTCATCCGTCCGCTTTTATTCATCCACAGGCGGCAGTTACCGGCAATGTGGTGATTGGCAAGGATGTTTATATTGGGCCAGGAGCCGCCATTCGGGGCGACTGGGGTAAAATAGTTATCGAAGACGGGTGTAACGTGCAGGAAAACTGCACGTTACACGTGTTTCCGGGTGTGGGCGTATTGCTGGAAGCGGGTGCTCATATCGGCCACGGCGCGATTATTCACGGGGCTACTGTAGGTCGCAACAGCCTCGTTGGCATGAATGCGGTGTTGATGGACGACGTGGTGATTGGCGAAGAATGTATTGTTGGCGCATTGACGTTTATCAAAGCGGGGGAACAGATTCCACGACGGAGTATGGTGGTGGGCAATCCCGGAAGAATTGTCAAGGAAGTCAGCGATGAAATGATCGCCTGGAAAACAGCAGGGACCAAGGTCTACCAGCAATTGCCGGCGATGTGTTATGAAACGCTCATTGCCATTGCCATGGAAGATTTGGAAAGCAGCCCGTTTGTTCCTGCCAGTGAGACGACGGTGGCGATGGATGGGAAATATAAGATCTGGAAGAATCTGAAGTGAAGTGAGGTTTGGTTCACTTGTAAACGTAAGGTCAATCAAGTCTCCTTCGAATCAATTGGATAAAGTCTTATACTTGTCAAAATATTTAATGATGCCTAATCATAGTAGGTTTTATTGTTATGATTTCATCTGTCATTTTGTAACCCGCTGTTTTAACGGCGGGCCGAGAATGTACCTCATTATGCATCTATCTTCTTTACAAAACATCCACATCTGAACGCTTTGTGATGCGGATATTTTGCAAAGAAGTTAGATGCGAGTTGTAAGTGATCATTTGTCCACTGATTGAAATCGGCGGTTACAAGATGATAGATGTGTCTGGTGATATAATCCATCAGCGCAAGATATCTTTAAACCATCATTTAATCAAATCCTCAAATTTAAAAACCTCCCCTCACCTGAATTTTATAAATATTCTCCCGTCCCGGAATGGACCCGGTTGTCACCGCCCGTTGCAAATAAGTCGTTTCAAACCGGCCTTCCAACCGCCATTTTTTGCTGATACGCCAGGTCAGATTGACATAAAAACGATTGCCGCGTCCCGCAAAACCGGGGATAGAAACGGCCGCAAATAAGTCATTTTCAAAGGAATACACCCGGGAATCGTAACTATCTGTCTCAAAAATGGCATACCGGAACGCGCCGGAAACCGGAAAATTTCGCGGCTTGATCAATGCTTCCTGGTAAATCAGAAAACCCTTGGAGGGGACCTTATTTTTTTTGTAAAATATCCATTCGACCCGACTGCGCATTTCCAATCCCGGACTCACTTTGTAGCCGGCGTGTACCCGCAGGCGTTCGCGTTGGGTGGGTACGAGACCCGATTCGGGATAGGGCGCGCTGGCTGATTTCGTCTCTGTTTGCCAGATCACATACGTCTGGAATGTGCGGATGGGCTGCCAAAGCATCCGCATCAGGTATTCCTGTCCGCGAGAAGGGCCATCGATACCGAACCGCAGCCAGGGGTGCCTCCAGAGATCGGCATAAGCGTTAATTTTCCAAGGCTTGGAGGGTCTTATTTCTATACCGGTATACAAGCCGTCTTCGTTAGCACCGGCGGATACTTCACCAAAAGGCGACCCGTAAACCGATTGGTATTGTGGTTCATAATGCCGGTGAACGACGCTCATCGTCACCCTGCGGTCACCACCGACCATAATACCGTTGAGCAGGGCTAATCCGCCATTGTCGCTGCGGGCATTTTCGCCGAACAGCAAAAAATTGCGCCAGGTCCATTGGTGGTCGATACTCATACCCACTAATTGTTCGCCACGAAAGGAATAAAGCCGGTAGGGCGCTTCGGACGGATTGAATGGCCGGTTGTAATGCAGGTAAAGGGCATTGGCACTGATTTGCCCGTGGCGGTGCAGGAAACTTAGCGTGGCACCACCGAGCGTTTCTTTGATTTTCCTTTCGTCGGCTATTTCAGACGCAGTACGGTGCAGACCGGAAGTTTGCAAAGAGGTAAATAAAATTTCTCCAGGCTCCAGGTCCGTGGTGTCCTGTGAGATATCGAGGTTGGCATCGCGCTGGCGATAAGAGGCGAAAGCCGTTAATTCGAAGCGGCGACTGAGGCGGACTGTCGCACCTGCTCCCCTCAAGAAAAAGGATTCACCGAAAGCACTGTAAGCATTTAACCGGCGTGCGCCCCGCAACAGTGTCACAGATTCTGCTGATTTGCCAGGTGAAAACCCCGTTTGCAGCAACACGCCCTGTCCCATACGTGCCGAAAAATCACCTAATGCCAGTGCTTTTATTCTTTTACCGCCCGTATTTTGGATAAATAAATGAGCGCTGTAAAAATCAAATCCATTGGGGTTGCTTTTGGCAAAAATCGCTTCTCCTGCATCTTTTTCTGCCGTAAAACCATACCGCACGCGGTTGTCGTAATTGTGTTTATACCGAAAAGCCATGGTATAAGGATCGCCCTCCACATTGCCGGTATAATTGGGCGGATCGGGAATGCCCACGCGAAAAAGCACTTCATTGGTGCCTTTGAGGATGCCTTTGTACAGCGGAGTGCCCCGGCGATCCAGTCCACCATTGACTTGCACAAAAGGTTGAAGCCGTCGGATATCATTGATTTCCCAGCCGGGAACGGCCTGTAATTCATATATATTCAAGAGATTTCCTAATTTTTCGCGGTAGTTCAGCAATTGTTCAATTTGCAAAGCATTGATGATTTGCGTTGCTAAAAGTTCATCGCGGGTGGCAGTATTCAGGTCAATGGGCCGTTGCTGAAGGCGCTCCAGGTTTTCCAGAAAAAGTTGAACGTCCGATTCTCCGGCAGATTCATTGCTGCGAAAGAAGTTCTCCAGCAGCTCGGCTACCAACGGATCTTCCTGTTGTGCCTGCACCGCGACAGAAAAGAGGAGCAGAAGTGCGATAAGCGTAATCGCTTTATTCATGTTGCTTCAGATTGAAGTTTAATTTCCGTTCAATGCATTTTGCCAGACCGACAATAAAGTAGTTTTTTCATTTTCCCAGTTCCAAACGGTGGCGGCTGTGGCACAATGAGCGACTAAGCGTTGATATGCCGGTGTGTCTTCGGCCAATTGAAGTACCGCTGCCGCAATTTTTTCGGGTTGCAATGCGGGTAAAAGTACGGCAACTTCGTGTAAATTATTCAGTGCCCGGTATTCTGGAAAATCCATTGTGATGGCGGGAACGCCAGCTTGCACATAGTCGAAAAATTTGTTGGCTAAAGAATAATAATAGCTTAATCCTTTGTTTTCCAATAAATTAAATCCGAGCCATGCCTCCTGTGTGCGTGCGCGTACGGTTTCCGGTGGGACAAAGCCCATAAAAAATACTTTTTGATCTACTTGTAAATATGAAGCCCGTTCCCGCAATTGCTTAGACAGGTCGCCTTCACCTGCGAGGTGTAATTCGAAATCATCTGGCAAAAAAGCCATAGCCGCTAGAAGTGCTTCTATCCCACGCCCTTCATTCAAAGCACCTTGGTACAGCAATATTTTTTTACCTGAAAAGGTCTTTTTTTCAATGAGTACTATCTGATTAGGAACATTTCTGACCACCGCGAACGGCAGCCCATATTTTTCAGTAAATAAAGCTGCTAACGCAGGACCGACCGTATAGGCATGGCGGTAAAACGGCAAAAATAACCGCTCCACCCAGGTCCAAAACGCTTTGACCAAAGGGCGGTTGACCACTTCCGGTACTTCGGTGAAATACTCGTGGGCATCGAATACCCGTTTTTTGTTTTTGCAAAAAGCAGCCGTTGCTCCAGCAGGCATAGTATCCAGATCCACGGTGCCAACAGCGTCAAAGTAGGTAAATATTAAAAAAAAGAACAGCCGGACATTGAATTCTGCGTAAAACAGGAAACCTTTGTGGTTCCAACAGTGGAGCCTGATTTGGCGAAAAGGGCGCTCCGTCAAAGGTTTTGACCCTGGAAGATGCCGGCCAATCAGCCATACTTCGTATCCCGCCTCCGATAGAGTGGCACAGATGCGGTGCATCCGCTGATCGTAATTCAGGTCGTTGGTAACAGTACAAATAATGCGTGGCGGAGTGCTCATTGAGGGCAAAAATAAGCAGCAATGTTGAATGGTGGTTTATTACTGTAAGAAACCCACTCAAAAAACAAACCTAGTCAATAATTATTCAAAAACGTATGAAGCAAGTGCGCGCCCTGAGGCGGTTGGTTTATTTGGGTCTGTATACCACCTATGTGGTAGGTAAAATAATGATAGTCAGTGCGGTGCGCGGTTACTCGCCGCAATATTCCCTGCCCGAACGCAGAAAATGGGCCAAACATCTTCTCTGGGGAATCGGAGTAAAAATCGTGCAGGATGGTAACTTGCCTGCGGCCCCCTGTCTGTTGATGTGTAATCACCGCTCCTACCTCGACCCGGTCGTCATTATGGCCGATGTACTGGCATATCCGGTGAGTAAAGCAGAAGTGGCCAGTTGGCCGGTATTGGGGTATGGTGCAAGAGTGACGGGCATTTTATACCTGAAACGGGAAAGTGTATCCAGTCGCAAAAAAACACTGGCGGCCATCGGCGAAACCATCAGGGCTGGTTGGCCGGTGATTATTTTTCCGGAAGGCACCACTTATGACGCCGATACTACCGGTCCGCTCAAGC
This sequence comes from Saprospiraceae bacterium, assembly GCA_044350415.1. Classification (GTDB taxonomy): domain Bacteria; phylum Bacteroidota; class Bacteroidia; order Chitinophagales; family Saprospiraceae; genus M3007. Next base: position 8,478 of record JBILHQ010000103.1, read on the forward strand.
GCGGCGGATTTCAATTGGCCGCGAATGAAAACCTGCCGATTGTGCCTGTTGCGCTGGAATACGGCGAAAAAGCAGATGCCTGGGTAGGCAATGCCACTTTTGTTCCCCATTTTTTAAGTCGTTTTGGCGAGAAACGTATTTATGCCCGAATTCGGTACGGTGAACCGCTCTCGGGCAATGATCCTGTTGAAATGATGGTGGCAGTGCGGGGATGGATGGATGAGCAGTTGGTGGAATTTCAGGGGGAGAAGGGGTGGAAGGAGTAGTTGCAAAGACCTTTAGTGACAATAATCAATCCGTCTCCATCAATCCACAATTTTTCCCTACTTTTGCCTCCCGAACAACACTATTTTGGCATTATGCAACAGTTATTATCCCAGCGCGTGAATGCGCTTTCCGAATCTGAAACCCTTAAAATGGCCCGTATGGGTCGGGAGTTGAAGGCACAAGGTCACGACGTGATCAGTTTGAGTTTAGGGGAACCTGATTTCGACACGCCTGATCACATTAAAGATGCCGCATATCAGGCATTAAAAGACGGCTACACCAAATATACGCCGGTAGCAGGTCTTCCCGAATTGACCAAGGCCATCAGCGAAAAATTTAAACGGGAAAATAACCTGGATTACCGCCCTGAGCAAATCGTGGTGAGTAATGGTGCTAAACAAACGGTGTACAACCTTTGTCAGGCACTGCTGAATCCAGGTGATGAGGCCATTATTTTTGCGCCATATTGGGTGTCCTATTTTGAAATTATTAAAATGGCAGAAGCCACGCCAGTCTGTGTATATGCAGGTGTGGAACGCGATTTCAAACCAACGCCCGAGCAATTAGAGGCGGCTATTACGCCGCGCACCAAATTCCTGCTTTTTTCGTCACCTTGTAATCCGACCGGCACGGTATTTACCCGCGATGAATTGCAGGCTTATGCGGATGTGATTGCCCGTCATGATAATGTATTGATTATCAGTGATGAAATTTATGAACATATTAATTTTACCCATGAGCATGTGAGTATTGGTTCTTTCCCCAATGTGAAAGACCGCACCATTACGATCAATGGTTTTGCCAAAGGTTTTGCCATGACTGGCTGGCGTTTGGGCTATATGGGGGCACCTACAGTGGTGGCTGATGCTTGCACGAAAATACAGGGACAAGTGACCAGTGGCGCGTCTTCTTTTGGCCAAAAAGCAGGTGCAGTTGCTTTAACCAGCGATTTGGGACCTACTGAGAAAATGCGGGAAGCATTCCGCGAGCGCCGCGACATTGTGTTGAATATGCTGGAAGAAATTCCGGGTATCAAAACCAATTTGCCTGATGGCGCTTTTTATATTTTCCCGGATATCAGTTCCTTCTTTGGCAAAAGCGATGGTACTACCACGATCAATAGTGCTGATGATTTCTGTGATTATGTGATGACCAATGCCTATGTAGGTTTGGTATCGGGATCGGCATTCGGCGACCCTAATTGTTTCCGTCTGAGCTACGCGGCTTCGGAGGCGCAATTGCGGGAGGCGGTGCGCAGGATGAAGGAAGTGCTGGGAAGGTTGAAGTAGTTTAAACTTTTCCGTTGATTCAATGTTTACTCCTTAATTTTGCAACGCAATCCCAATTGCAGTATTACTCAACAAGATTATTTTAAAAAATATGGGTTCTGAAACAAATCAAGCGACTGTAGCCACCACAGCAATCACACTTACTGATGGTGCTATCATAGAATTGAAAAGAATTCGTGCAGCACAAGCCGAAATTCCGGAAGATTATGCATTGCGTGTCGGCGTAAAAGGTGGCGGCTGTTCGGGCTTCACTTATATCCTCGGCTTTGATGCAGTGGACGATAATGATAATGTATTTGAATGCAATGGTGTTCGGGTGGCAATGAATAAGTCGCATGCCATTTATCTGCTGGGAATGGAGGTAGATTTTGTGCAGGGATTGGAGAATCGCGGGTTTACTTTTAATAACCCGAATGCGACTTCTTCTTGCGGTTGCGGTACTTCTTTCGCAGCCTAGGCTCGCGGAATTCAGTCCGCGAAAAAAGAACTTTCTCAGTCTGTACCAATAAAAAAGCATCAGCTGGATTTCTCCGGCTGATGCTTTTTTATTGGTACTTTTTTGTTTTTTGCGGACTGAAGTCCGGGCTCCCCATTTACAACTTCGACAGGCTTTCTTCGAGCATCGCGATCCGCGACATTCCATCAGCCAGTTTCTTTCGTTCGCTGTCAACCACCTGCGCAGGTGCGCCGGCGACAAACCGCTCATTGGACAATTTGCCTTCTATCGAACGAACGAATCCGCGTTGGTAGGCCAGTTCTTCTGTTATTTTAGTGCGCTCTGCTTCGACGTCGATCACTAAATTAAGTTCCACAAAATATTTGTCGGTACCCGAAATAAATGATTGCGCGTTTGCTGGCTCTTCCGTCACGAAGGTCAGTTCGCTGAGAACAGCCAATTTTTCGACCATTTCGCGCGTGCCGGCCAGGCTAAACAGTGCTTTGGAGGTGGTGCTTTCCTGAATGAACACCGCCAACGGCTCTTTGGGTTTAATTTGCTTCTGGTTCCTGATTTCCCGAATTTTTGCAATGACATCTTTTACGCCCTCTACCTGTTGGATCAGTGCTGCATCAGCAGGGATCAATGCTGGATACATTTGGGTGCAGCAATCGTCGCCAGCAGCACGGTCGTCCAACTGGTGCCAGAGTTCTTCTGTGATAAACGGCATAAATGGATGCAATGCCGTGATCATCCGGGAGAAGATTTGCAGCGTAGCGGTATAAGTGGAGTAATCAATAGGATGCTCGTACTCCGGTTTGATCATTTCGAGGTACCAGGAACAGAAGTCATCCCAGATAAATGCATACAACGATTTGAGGGCTTCGCTCAGTCGGTATTGTTTGAAGTCACTTTCCACGGAAGCCAGTGTCTCCTGAAATTTTTCATTTAACCAGGCAACAGCCAGTTCGTTTTTACGGGCAATTTCCTGATTTTCAGGGTCTTCGATGGTTTTCCATCCCTTCACTAAGCGCAGCGCGTTCCACATTTTATTGCAGAAATTGCGGCCTTGCTCGCACAAGGCACTTTCGTCGAGAATAGAACCATCGGGGCCAAACGGTGCATCAAAAATAAGATCACCACCTGCCGCTGCACTCGACATCAGGCCGAAACGTACGCCGTCAGCACCATATTTATCCAGCAGTGCAATGGAGTCTGGCGAATTCCCCAGCGATTTGGACATTTTTCGGCGGTTTTTATCGCGTACCATCCCTGTAAAGTAAACCGCCTGGAAGGGTTTTTCTCCTTTGTATTCATATCCAGCCATAATCATCCGGGCGACCCAGAAGAAAATGATATCCCAGCCGGTAACGAGTACACTGGTAGGGTAATAGTATTTGATTTCCCCTTCCGGCTGTTTGAAGCCGTCGAATACCGCAATCGGCCACAACCACGAGGATGCCCAGGTATCGAGCACATCTTCGTCCTGTCGGAGATCATCGATCGTGAGGGCAGGGTTTTGGGTTATTTCCCTGGCCTGTACAAGCGCCTCTTCAACGGAAGCCGCTACGAATACATGCGTTTCTTTGTTATAACTATCCGCTTTGAGGTACCATGCGGGTATCTGCTGCCCCCACCAGAGTTGGCGACTGATACACCAGTCGCGCAGGTTTTCCATCCAGTTGCGGTAAAGATTCTGGAAATGGGGTGGATAAAATTTGACCTCTTCTTCGAGTACCGCTTTGAGGGCAGGTTCGCCAAGATCGGTCATTTTTACAAACCACTGAAGGGAGAGTTTAGGTTCTACCACGGCGTTAGTGCGCTCAGAACGGCCAATTTTGGTCGTGTAATCTTCTGTTTTTACCAAAACACCGGCTTCTCCCAGCAAAGATTTGATAGCTTTGCGCGCTTTGAATCGCTCCAGGCCCACCAATGGCGCAAAAGTGCAGGTATCGCTGATATGACCGTTGTCGGTGAGAATATCGATCACAGGCAGTTGGTGGCGTTGCCCGATTTCGTAGTCATTCGGGTCGTGCGCGGGTGTTATTTTGAGGGCTCCAGTACCAAATTCCACGTCTACATAATCGTCGGCGATTACAGGAATCGCGCGATTAATCAATGGGATCAGTACCATTTTACCTACGAGGTGTGTATACCGTGGATCCTTGGGATTCACGGCAACAGCCACGTCGGCAAAGATAGTTTCCGGGCGTTGGGTAGCAATCACCACACCATCGGAGCCATCTTCCTGTTTATATTGCAGGTAAAATAACTGCGCGCGTTCTTCAGCGTGTAACACTTCCTCACCCGACAATACGGTGAGTGCTTCAGGGTCCCAGTTGACCATGCGTAAACCCCGGTAGAGTTTATCTTTTTTATAAAGGTCTACAAACATGCGGACACAATCTTCCACATATCCTTTATCCATAGTAAAAGCCGTACGGTCCCAGTCGCAGGAAGATCCCAAACGCCGCAATTGCTGCAGGATAATGCCGCCATATTTGTCTTTCCACTGGTAAGCATATCCCATGAATTCCTCGCGGGTGAGGTCGGCTTTGCGCAGTTGCTTTTCTTCCCGGAGCCAGCGCACTACTTTTGCCTCCGTGGCAATCGAGGCATGATCGGTACCAGGCACCCAACAGGCATTTTTGCCATCCATGCGGGCCTTGCGGATGAGGATATCCTGAATGGAATTGTTCAGCATGTGCCCCATGTGCAGCACACCGGTTACATTGGGTGGCGGGATGACGATGGCGAAAGGTTCGCGGTCATCCGGAACAGACCGGAAGTACCCTGATTCTTCCCAATGCTTGTACCACTTTTCTTCAATTTCGGCAGGACTGTACCGCGTGGATATTTCTGACATATTGTATTGATTTTTAACAATATAGAACAGCCAAAGTCTGGCTGATCATCGATATGATTTTGTGAGGAACAGCAATAATGTAAGTCCCGGCGAATATAGAAGCCTATTTATTACCGTGCCGCAAAAGTAGTGGTTTTTGGTCTTTGTTGAACGCTGTTGCGGAAGTATTTTTCCACGAACGAGACCGTAAACCTAAATAGTTCTGAATATGAACAGATAAAGTAAAATTGTGGGTGTGAATAAAATTAGTACCCATTTGCGGCATTTTTGCGCCACCCCTGCTTACCTTTAGCGCAAAATTATTGTTTTTTATGTGGACGAATTTAGAAGGATTTAACCACCTGCACGCTACCGAACTGGCTGCATTGCTGGACGCTCCTATATTGATAACTGTTCTGGTAGGGGCAGCAGATAGCGTACTCGACCGGGAAGAACGCAACTGGAGTGATCGCCTCATGCGGGCCCGTACCTACAATAATCCCAAACACCTGAACGATTATTACACGATCATCGCGAATGGTTTCCTGGAAAAAGTAGACAAGGCCATGGACGAATTACCCGTTAATGTGGAGGTAAGGAGCACGATCATTGCTCAAAAATTGACTTTATTGAATCCCGTTTTGGCGAAATTAGATGATCCGCTCGGTGCTGATCTGTATAAAAGTTATATCGGACTGGCTGAAGAAACAGCCAAAGCTTCCGGTGGTTTCCTGCGCATCGGTGCCATCAGCGCCGAAGAAGCTCGCTGGATTGGCCTGCCGATGCTTACCCCTCTTAAAGGTGCGTCCACACCTGTGGAATGGGATGAAAAAGACCCGGAGGTCGATCAATAAACATGAGCAAAAAGACCTATAATAAAGATAAAGTCGCAACGGTGACGCCATTGATGTCACAATATGCGCAGGTAAAAGTGAAATATCCCGATGCTATTCTGCTGTTCAGGGTGGGTGATTTTTATGAAACTTTCTCTGATGATGCCGTAAAAACGGCCCGGGCGCTCGGTATTACCCTCACCAGCCGGAACAATGGCGGTGCAGATGTGGAACTCGCCGGGTTTCCTTATCACTCGCTGGATCTATATATGCCCCGGTTGGTGCGCGCTGGTTACCGTGTAGCTATTTGTGAGCAAATGGAAAAACCAGTGCCGGGCAGGGTGGTGCGCCGTTCGGTGACAGAGGTGATTACACCCGGCCTTACCACCAATGACTCCCTGCTCGAACACAACCGGAATAACTATTTATTGTCTATCTCTTTTGGCAAAAATGACCTGTTTGGACTTGCTTTTCTGGATATCAGTACGGGAGAGTTTTTTGTCAGCGAAGGCGACGCATCCATTACCGACAAACTGATCCAAAGTTTCAAACCGTCGGAAGTGGTGTTGCCCAAAAGCCGCCTCAAAGAGTTTACGGCGCATTTTGGCGATAAATTTTATATTTCTACCCTGGAAGACTGGATTTTTACGGTCGACTATGGCCGGGAAAAACTCCTGCACCATTTTAAAACGAATTCTCTCAAAGGATTTGGTATCGAAGAGTTGGACTTGGCACAATGCGCCGCCGGTTCGGCCTTGCATTATCTGGCGGCTACAGAGAATAACCGCCTCGCCCATATCGGAACCCTGAGTCGGCTGCAGACCGACCAGTTTGTGTGGCTCGACAGGTTCACCATTCGCAATTTGGAGTTGGTAGCCAGTAATCATGAAACAGGTATTTCGCTGCTGCATGTGCTCGACAAAACCATCAGTCCAATGGGGGCCAGGTTACTGAAAAAATGGGTTTTGTTGCCGCTGACCAATACGCATCAGATTGAAGAACGACTTGATGCGGTTGCTTTTTTTATGGGCAATCAAGCGTTTGTGCAACAGTTGGAAGGGCCGGTGCGGCATATCGGCGATCTCGAACGGCTGATGAGCAAAACAGCAGTGGGTAAAATCAATCCCCGCGAGGTGATGCAATTACGCCGGGCTTTGGGCGCTATTCACCAGGTGAAAAATGCTCTGTCCGATCCGCAGTTTGCAGCGTTGCCCACGTCATTGAAAAGGGTGGGAGAGGGCCTGAACCCTTGTTTCTCTTTGTACGAACGCATTGAAGCCTCCATTGCACCTGATCCACCTACAGATGCCCGAAAAGGGGGTACAATTGCCGATGGTGCCCATCCTGAAATAGATGAATTGCGCCATATTGTGGCCAATAGTCGCGACATTTTAGTGGGAATTCAGCAGCGGGAATCCGAAAGAACGGGTATTCCTTCGCTCAAAATCGGCTTTAATAATGTTTTTGGCTATTACCTGGAAGTGACTGCCAAATGGAAAGACCAGGTGCCCGCCGATTGGATTCGCAAACAAACCATTGCCAATGGTGAGCGGTTTATCACCGACGAACTCAAGGTGCTGGAGTCTAAAATCCTGGGGGCCGAAGAGAAAATATTAGAACTGGAAGAACGGCTTTTTCGCGAATTAGTGGATGAAATTGCAGCGTATATTGCTCCTGTTCAGCACAATGCACAATTAATTGCCCGGCTCGATTGTCTCTTGTCTTTTGCCAAAATATCCCGTGAACGCCATTATGCGCGTCCGGTGGTGAATGAATCCCTAGCGCTGGACATTCGCGCCGGCCGCCATCCGGTGATTGAAACACAGTTGCCCATCGGTGAAAATTTTGTGCCCAATGATGTGTATCTCAACAATGAAGATGTGCAGATTATGATGATCACCGGTCCCAATATGGCCGGTAAATCAGCGCTTCTTCGGCAAACTGCGCTCATCGTTTTGATGGCGCAAATGGGCTGTTTTGTGCCCGCTGATTCGGCTGAAATTGGTCTTTGCGACAAAGTATTCACACGGGTGGGCGCGAGCGACAATATCAGTGGCGGCGAAAGTACTTTTATGGTGGAGATGAATGAAACGGCTTTGATTATGAATAACCTCAGCGAGCGTTCTCTTATTTTGCTCGATGAAATCGGTCGCGGTACCAGCACTTACGATGGTATCAGTATCGCCTGGAGCCTCACAGAATACCTGCACAACAACGATCGGGCACATCCAAAAACCCTGTTCGCCACCCACTACCACGAACTCAATGAATTGCCCGAAACCCATGCCCGTATCCACAATTTCCATGTGAGTACCCGTGAAATGGGCCATAAAGTCATTTTTCTTCGTAAATTGGTGCCCGGCGGTTCGAACCACTCTTTTGGTATTCACGTTGCCCGCATGGCTGGCATGCCGCAACATATTGTCGAACGTGCGCAGGAAATCCTCGTTTCTTTAGAAGCCAAACACATTGAATTGGGCGTGCCGGCTACCGAAAAAACACCATCCAAACCAGTACCTCAAGCAGAAGATCTCCGCAAAAAAGTCAAGGGTATCGGCGCACCGCTCCAACTCCATATTTTCGATGTGGATGAATATACGTTGAAGATCAAGGAGGAGTTGCTGGCTATCGATCTCAATACGATGACGCCTATTGATGCATTGTGGAAATTGAATGAGTTGGTGAAGATTGCAGGGAAGAAGTAAAAGGGATATTTTTTTCCTTCTTTCAAGAAATACCCCTTTTTGTAAAAAGAATTTTCCGATTTAACTAAATTTGAAAAGAAGATAAAAGAGGTGCTCGCCAATTCCGATCATCAATATTAATCGTAGAATACGTGCATATCAATGCTTTGGTGTATTTTTTAAGAATATTTGGTGTGATCAAAAAAATGGAGCAAATTTCAAAAAGTTGAATAACTTAGATACTTATATGCGGCACTAGCTTGGTTGAGTGTTGTTAATCATGATTCAATGAATGATAGCGAATTCGAAGAATACGTCAATGCTGTGCTTGATCGTTTAAATGGACTAAAAGGAATTTTGGAAGAAAATGATTAAATAACATGAAAAAATATGCCAAAAGCAGAAGAATAACTCATCAGGGCTGAGTAGACCAGGTGTTTTTTGCGACTTCCTGGTATGGATGCGGAGCTTAAGGAGAAAGTTGCCGCCGTTGCACCGCAGATTTATTGATCTGCCTCATACCCAATCTCCTTCCATCGAAAATACCGCTCCGGCAGTTCCTTCCTCTTATAATGCTTAAAAGTTCCCAAAAACAAATCAGGCTGCCGGGCGAGGCTGTCTAATTGTGGTGTCATTTCCGGGTATTGAAAAACGGTGCGGGCTGAATCGGGGCCAGACAGCGAAGTCAGCAGCAGCGATTCGTAGGGGAGGCCCCAGGTAAATTGCAGCAGATCGACTGGCAAGTCTTTTTCGGGCGTCAGTATTTTCGGACTGGCGTGGTTTTGAAGAAAGGCTTTTTCCCAGTTTAGCCTTGCCGTCCAGCGGTCGTGGGTGTGGTAAATATGCAGCAAGCGCACACCCGCCAGCACCACAAAACCAGTCATCCACCAGCGGATTCGGGGAAGGGTGCTTTCATTTGCAGGAAAAATAGTCCGGATAAAGGGCAGTATGGCAAAAATACCCAACGGCAAATAAAGATTTTCCAGGTAAAATTGGCGGTCGCCGGCGTGAAACGGCACATTCACCAGCAGGATATACGCCGGTGTAAATACGAGACACCATATAGATAACAGCCATTTTTTTCGCCATAACAGCAGGATAATATTGGTGCTATAAAGTACGGGGATAGCATAATAATCACTCCCGCACCACTTCCAAAAATCGCGGTTGCTTTGGATATCAAACCAATGCGGCCACAATTGTCCAAAGGCTTCCGCGCGGGAAAGCGACATCGCATCGTACCAATCTAATTTTAGAATTTTGTATTTCACCACGAAGGTCAACAGGAACAAACCCATACCGGTAACCCACACTAATTTTTTTTGTAAAGCACCAGCACCGAGTATCATCCAGCCACAGCAAAACAACATGGCATACAATACCATTGGGTGAAAATAAAACGCTGTCACGGTTCCGGCGATCCACAGCGGCCACTGCCAGATGCGTATCTCTTTCAAGTGCGTCTTTCCATCCATCCAGGCGAGCAGTACTAATAAAAAAGCCAATCCCTGCGGCGCTTCGGAGAGCCAGTAAAAAGTATGGGAGGTCATGAGTACCGCAGTAAATGCAATCACGGCTGCCCAACGCCATTGTTTCAACACCAGGTGAGTGAATACAAACAGCCCGAAATAATACAGGACATGGCCCATGGAATAGGCGAGTAATACGCCTTTTAGGGGCATACCAATGGCTTGCGCGGCCCAAGGGAAAACCTGAGTACCTGCAGCGCCGAATCTTCCGCTTTGTACTTGAATACTACCTGTCCGGAGGATATGAAACGTTTGAAACGCCATATCGCTGAACAGCATGCGTTCCTGGTAGAAAATAACAGCCATTATCCCGAGCAGGGTAAAAATACCCGTTCCCAGCCACCAAAAGAAGCGTTGTGTCACCGTCATTCGTTTATTGAACGGCTTTCACATCATCTACAATATACTTGGTATCGCCCTGCCATGGGAATGGATTGACCAATTCGCGGTAGTGCAAAGTCACATTTTTGCCTTCAAATTGCTGTAAATGCTGGTAAACCTCGGCATCTTTGGCAGAAAAGTTCCATACACTTTGATCACTCATTTGAATAGAACCGCCCAAATGCAATTGGCCTTCGTATGTTTTAAAGACTATGCCTTTTCTGGAAATTTTAAACAATAACCCCGCGCGGTTGCCATCGCTTACCGTATACGTACGAATAAAATAATATGCTGTTCCGCCCACCAAGGTTACGGCTAATAATAGCCACAAAAATTTACGGAAAAAACTTTTTGCTTTTGTCTTGGCGTTATCTAATTGTAGATTCATTGCAATTTTATGATATGTCATGAAATAAAAGGGGCTTGGTCGCAAAAATACTGTTAATTGACCAATACTGCCATACCTTTAACGGTCTAATAAAAACTTTTACAGGATTCCAGAATACCTGGCGTCTTTGTGCGTTAATTAAATCCTAACCAAACCTGGACTAAAAAAATATTTATGAGCAAAATAAAAATTCTTTGGGCTGACGACGAGATTGATCTTCTGAAACCCCATGTTATGTTCCTGAATTCGAAAGGATACGAAGTAATAACGGCCTCTAACGGGTATGATGCGATTGAAATATTTGACGAACAGGCTGGTGAAATAGACGTCGTATTTCTCGATGAATCTATGCCGGGGCTCACCGGACTGGAGGTGTTGCCGCGTATTAAAGAGCGCAATGCTTCTGTGCCAATCGTAATGATCACCAAAAACGAAGCGGAGCAAGTGATGGAAGAGGCGATTGGCTCCCAAATTTCGGATTATCTGATTAAACCGGTCAATCCCAACCAAATCCTGTTGACACTCAAACGCCTGATCGACAATAAACGCCTGGTAAGTGAAAAAACAGCAATGGATTACCAAATGGAGTTTCGCCAGATTTTTATGCAGATTACGGGTGGGCTCAATCAGAATGAATGGGTGGATGCCTATAAAAAAATTGTGAACTGGGAACTGCGGGTAGACAGCAATCAGGCAGAAGTAGGCGATATTCTGTCGCAGCAAAAAGAACAGGCGAATGTGGAGTTCTCTAAATTTGTTGAGCGTAATTACCTCAGTTGGGTCGACAAAAATAAAGAAGTGGGGCCAGTGATGTCCCACTCCATGATGCGGAAACACATCTTCCCGCATGTCAATAATGATGTGCCAACTATCGTTCTCTTGCTCGACAATTTGCGGTACGATCAATGGAAAGTTATTGAGCCCATATTGAATGAGCAGTTTCGCACAGAAAATGAAGGTTATTTCTTCAGTATACTTCCCACTGCCACACAATACAGCCGCAACAGTATTTTTGCGGGAATGATGCCGGCAGATATTGAAAAAACATTCCCTGACAAATGGAAAAATGATTCTGACGAAGGTGGCAAAAACCTGTCTGAGGATTTTTTCTTGGGCAAACAATTAGAAAGGGTATTTCGCAAAGACATCAAGTGGGACTACTTTAAAGTGACCAATGTGACCCACGGTAAGGAGCTGAATGACAATATTTTACGATACCTGAATAATGATTTTTCGGTGATTGTCTACAACTTTATTGATATGCTTTCCCATGCACGCACAGAAATGGAAGTACTCAAAGAACTTGCCGGCGACGAGCGTGCTTATCGGTCACTCACCCGCTCTTGGTTTCTCCATTCACCTTTGTGGTCGGCCATAC
>JBILHQ010000104.1:0-20304 GCA_044350415.1 Saprospiraceae bacterium
CGGCCTCGGGAAATGCCCCATCTGTTGGGACCAATTATGCGCCACTCAACTCCATCTATGTGGACGACGATTCTGACTTGGCCGGAAACGATAAATACCGAATTGGTGACGTAGACATCATTCACTGCGGTTGCCCATCTGAATCATCGCTATGCGACTCCATCAGCGTCACGTCCACCCCTTCCCCGGTACTCACCGACAGTTGCTGTTTTATCCTGACGCTGCACAATCAAAAGCCGAATTATTTCACAGGCATTCAATTGTGTACCAACAATGGCGTAAGTATTTCGGCAGTTGGGGCGCTCAATGGTTGGACGATTAACGGGTATACATCGCAATTTTTGGCATTAGTGCCACCGCCTGTTTTCGCAGGAGTAGGCAATGTTGATTTTATTAAATTTTGTTTATCCAATTATAAAAACGTACCCAATCAGCAAGTCATCGTGAAATACTTTGGGCCTGATGAGACGGTGGTTTGTGTGGACACCTTAATTTACAACTGTACGGCGAAACCCAAATGCCTGAAACTTACCGATACCGTAGAATGCGCTGCCAATGGCCAATACAAGATGTCATTTTGTATCATGTCGAATGCGCTCATTGGCTGGAATGTCAATTCCATTCAGTTGAATCCACCGCCGGGTGTCACCTTCACCCCATCTATTTTTGCGGTCAGTAACATGACTCCAGGGCAGATGCAATGTGGCTTTATGACACTGATCTCCGGTGCAGTCGACGGACAGACGATCTGCTATTCCGTCACTGCACATAAGGAAGACATCTTTAATAATCCGAACATTAATCCAACCAATTGCTGCACTGATACCTTGATGCTTGGGTGCGTAACTATGCCGGAGTGCATTTGCAACCATTTGTCGGCTAATGCTGTATCTGTTCAGGTACCGGGTGACTCCTGCTGTTGGAAGGTGAACCTTACCAATACTTATTCCAATACTTTTTTCACTGGAGTTCAATTGGATATCATCACGCCGAATGTGGTATTTGGTGCTATTGTAAATCCGTTGGGCTCCGGCTGGTCATCGGTATCGACTTCCATAAAGGCGGTATTTAAACCCAAACCTGCGGGTAATTTCATCGGTGCGACGGGCATGCTGCCCACCTTCTGCCTGTCGGGTATTGCGTTGCCCACACAGGTGCCGCAGGTCATTGTGCTCACCTGGCTCGGTCCGAACGGCATAACGGTGTGTAAGGATACCTTGTATTTTGATTGCCCACCACCTGTGTACGCGCCATGTGCCGCATTGACGAATTGGAAAATAGATTGTGACCCGGCCTCACCCGGCAATTATATTTTCACTTTCCAGGTGACGAACAATTCGGGCTTTAATGCCAATCAAATTGTACTGAATAATGTTGCACCGCCCTTTAGTATTACACCGACGGCATTTAGTATTCCGACGCTGTTACCCGGGCAAACTTCCGGTATACAAACCGCTTACATTTTTGGTGTTCCGCCCAATCAAAATGTGTATTTCAACCTGACGCTGCATGAGGTGTTTAACGGCAGCGAACTCAACTGTTGTACCAATTCGCAGCAGTATTGCCTGCCAGTGCCGGAATGCCCGAATGAAGTGTGCATGTGCGGAACGTTTACGAATCTTTTCGCCAGGCCTACTACCGGAGCACCATCTATTCCGCTTACCTGCGGTGGAATGCCCGTGCTGTTCCCTTGCCCCATCAATGGACAGGGTTATGTCTTTACCGGACAGTTCCAGTGCCAGGGCAGCAATTGTCCGATGACGGTTCAGGTGGGATGGACCCTTACACAGCCTGATGGAACGGTTACGCCAGTCCAAAATATATCGGCCAACCCGAATTTCACCTTAAATCTCCCGGCTAACCTGATCCAGCAGTCAGGTGTTTATATGCTGACATTCATTGGACATTGCGGAACGAAGGAATGCCCATGTGTGATTAAGTTTTTAATTGAAACACCTTGTTCGGGCGAGGCCTGTGAGTGTGGTTCTTTCTCTGATATGACATTCCGGCCCTCGCAGGGTGGATTTACCATGCCAGTTAACTGTGGTGATTCGCTGACAGTTGGTTGCGTACCACAGTTCAATCCGATTATTGCCGGTACGTTCATGTGTGCAGGTGCTAATTGCGTGCAAGCCCCACCTGTCCAGTGGGAATTGCGAAAACTGCCATCCAATACCCTGGTCGCTTCAGGCAACCTTTCCGGACCTAATTTCAGTGTAGCACTTTTGGCATCGTATTTTGCAACACCAGGAATGTTTGAACTGACCTTCAACGGGCAGTGCGGCACCCAGTCTTGTCCACCTTGTAAGTTCAAAATCAATGCATTAGGATGCCCTTGTACCTGTGGCATGTTTGAGCAGATCCAATTGGTGAATAAAAAGTTAGGCACCAGCCAAAGCCTGACCTGCAACAATACGCAGAACATTGCAATGACCTGCCCACCAGTAGGAAAACCGTATAAAATCACCGGTAAATTAGTCTGTAATCCAACTACCTGCACAGGAACCAACCTGCACTGGGAATTGAAAGCAGGCGGAACGGTTTTAGCATTCGGTAACCAGACGGGTCCGTGGTTCAGTATTACGCTGGACAATACAGTGCTGGCCGGTCTCAATGGCCTGTACAATCTGGTGTTGACGGGTACGTGCGGAAACAACACCTGTACCTGTGTACTTTATTTTGATATAGCGGGTTGCCCATCGCCCACATTATGCCCTTGTGACAATACATTTCCAGATCACGTGGTGGCCGGATTTAACTACACCTTCGACTTCAACGACGGGACTTGCAAATGGCTGTTCACTCCGAATGCACTCGCAGAATGTGATAAAGTGGACTGGACCATACAAGGACAAAACATCACCTTTACTGCCTCAGGAACCACCACTTCCAGCCAGCCATTGATAGTAACATTCCCCTCCGGGACGATCGGCTCCTATCAAATCTGTATGAAAGTAACTCGTCCGGGGACTACTTGTGAAGTCATTTTCTGCCAGACCGTTAAGATCAATTGTCTGGTAACGCCCACCTGTTCGCTCGGCGTCCTGAGTAATGGCGGTTTTGAGGAATCTGCCACACCTGGCATTCTGGGTGCTGGTGGGAGCAGTGCGGGCTGGGCCCGTCAGGCTGGAACCCCGAGGGTAGTGGAAGGACCAGGCTGTCTGGATCCTTATTATATGACCATCGTCGGAAAATGCCGGCCAAATCCTATAGATATTATTGATCATCAGATATTGGTCGACACCATAAAAGGTTTCCATCTGCGTGCCTGCTATAAAGCGCTGGAAGAGGACCTTCGGCCGGGAACGGTACTGGTGGTACGCTTGTCAGATGAACACCTAGATACCATTAATTGTCTTTTAGGATGTGTTGAAATAGCACAGATACCTATTACAACGGCAACAGGAGGCGAATGGCAGAGTGTCAATACTTCTTTCTATTTGGATGGGGTGAGCGGCAATAAATACCTGACGATGCACCTCGAAAATGATTTGATGTATGATAACCCGGATGCCAATTCGACCATTTCCATCGATAATATCTGTGTGGAACAAGATGAATCTACAACATTACCAGTAAGAGACGTCATTGATGCTGGTACAAATATCCGCATCGTTCCCAACCCAAACCCCGGTACTTTCACCGTCGAACTCCCACATCCTGCCACACCCGGAATGATTTTCCGCATTACCGATCTCACGGGTCGGGTATTGTTGGTAAAAGCAACCGACACAGGAAGTATTCGGCAGATGGTACAATCGGATATCCTGCCTGACGGACTGTATTTTTTGCAAGTGATTATGGAAGGAAGAACAATAGCGGTGCAACGGTTTGTGAAGCAATAAGGTAAGAAAAAGAACCAATGAGATGATAGATGAGTCGGGCCGCTTCGGAAGAGTCAAATCTTTTGTAGTGGCCCGTTTTTTGTGCATTAACCTGTGATCAAAGATAATCGACCATTAAGCTCCTTTGCGAGTTTTTTTACACGGAGCGACACGGAGAAAAGGGCACGGAGAGACACGGAGGCGAAGAGGGGTATTTATTTGGAGAAGTGTGAGTACTCAGTAACTGTTGAGGTCATAAAATCTACGCTACGTCTCCGTGCCGCTCCGTGTAAAAAAATGCATTAAGCAATGGGCGATAATAGATATGTTGGGTTGCTTATAGCCCAATTGGTCAGAACAACGTTTTTACTTCCCTTCCATTTTATCTTAGCACCCGTGTAAAAACACTATCTAGGTTTTATGAGACAATACTTGATTATCCTGTTAGCAGCCCCGCTTATCCTGAGCTGCAAAAAACAATCAATCAACTAAAACTGGGCGCGTTACCTTGCGAACTGAAAATCGTGCTGGCAAAAAAGTTATAAAAAACATATAAGTTATTTCATGCTTATCCTCAAATCATATTTCCTGAAAAAGAAAAAAGATAGCCCATGTTTTCTAAAATTACCAGATTTTTTTCAAAAATTTCGGAAAAGACAGACCACGTCCCGCCCCAGCATACTGACCATCCAGCACGCTGGAAAGCCAGGTCCAGGATCTGATTGCTGCCAGCAAAACTGCTGCTGCTATTCAATTACTTATAGATATGAGCCATAGCGATGCCATATTGATCAAATCGCAATGGGACCAGGGCAATGAACAGTATAACTCAGGGCGTATCCATTTTAAGGATTGGACCATGGGCCAGAACCGAATCAATTGTGCTATCCTCTGTTTTTTCAAAAAAGAAGAAACGGTGACGCCTGTATCATTACCTCAAAGCTCTTCACCTGTCCCGGAGATTCCTATTACGGAACAGTAACGGGCAATAAATCCTGCTACTTCAGCGCATTCCAGTCCCCCACTTCCACAAAACCCGCCCAAAAAAATGGATGCGACTGCTGCCCCGGATGGGTTTTCAAATATTGGCGTTTTGCGGTAGATAATGCGATATTTTTGTTTTTCCCCAACATCAGAGTGCTGTAAAAATCGTCCATCAAGTACGACGTCGACTGGTCATTAATGCTCCAAAGAGAAGTTACCACACTTTTAGCCCCGGCAAAAGAAAACGCCCTTGCCAGATTGACTACTCCTTCGCCTTCGAACATTTCTCCCAGACTAGTTTCGCAAGCCGAGAGCAAGGCCAGGTCGGCATTGATGGTCATGTTATATAAGTCGCTGACATACAGCAGGCCCTTGGCGATGCTGTCTGATGGGCTGTAAAATGCGAGGAAAGAAAATTCGCCAGCGCGTGCATTGGCTTTTCCATGTGTAGCCAGGTGCAGGATACTGAATGCTGGAGCCAGTGCTTTAAATTGTTCAACTGTCGCTGTTTTCCCACTAAAAAGCGCACTTTGTCCTCCTAATTGTCTTTTCGCGCGCAGTATTTCATCTCCTGTATGGGGTAATGGATGGAACTCTTTTCGCATGGCCATTTCCTGGTCTTTTCCCGCTGGGAGGGGTGCCGCTTCTCCAAAAAAGAATGGCGCGAAGGCCAATAAGGTGCCCGTTGGCTGCTGGATGTGCTTTTTGGTGATCATTTGGTGGAGCAAAGTGCCCGAGTAGGCATATCCAATGGCCTTTTCCTGCACCCAAAAAGGATATGTTTTAAAATTAGCCACGTCTCTCGGCGCAGCGGAAAGCAAGGCTTCAAAAGGCAGGTAATAAAGTTCGCCATCGAGAATAATAATCGTTTCTTCCGTCAGCAATGTCGCCACGGGCACAATGAGTTTCTGGTACAATTGCTGCGCCGATGTTGCATATTGCCGGGTAAGGCGTTCATACGCCGGTCCGGATTTTTGTGCACCTATGATGCCTTCCCGGAATTGCTTTACCCAATCAGCCAGTGGAAAATCGCGCGGAATAGCAACCATTTGGCAGCTGTCTTTCCCAATAACAAACGCATATATGACGGTATCGCCAGTAAAATATTCCAGTAAGGTTTGTCCAGGACCCAATATGCGTTGAGTTTCGGCAATAGTGATATTGCGGAATTGGTACTTGAGTTGATAATAGTTGGGATAGTCTTTTTCAAACCGGGCCACCAACTGCTCATACCGCTCTTTTTCGAAGAAATAGCGGGCGTTGTTATCGAGCACTACCGAATCCGTGAGTGGCAATTGTTGTCCTTCGATTAGTTGCTGACGTTCGTGCTGCAGCGCAATCATACTGGCCCGAAGGAGCGTTTCCTGTTGCAAAAAATCCGGTGGAATATCGGCGTACTGGCGCGCATTGGCTTCTTGTGAAGCAGCAAAGAGATCAAATCCGTGCATGGTTTCACTCAGTTGCCAGGCATTTTCGAGGGCAACCGGGTCTTTTTTGCCCATTTGAAAAAGCATTTCCGTAGCGATGGCCTGTCCGAAGATTACTTTGGTATCCTGCAGCCACGTTTTTCTAATTACCGGCGACTCTTCAAACCGAATCAGCCGGTCAATCGATTTTTGAGCCCCGGCAAAGTACGTCCGGCTTTTTTCAAGGTCATGTATGTCACCCGATCGAAGGAACATTTTCTGGTACAAATTGGCCATACCACTTTCTGAGAGGTACTGAGAGACATTATCCGGACCTAAATTATTGAGGAAAACCTGACCGGCCAATTGAAAGGATTCCAGTGCCTCCGGATAGTTGCCATTGGCTGTTTGGGCCTTGCCCTGTTCTGTGAGTAAAATTCCAATTTCTTCATTGTCTCTTCCATAAGTCTTTCGCAGCAACTGAATAGATTCCTGATACCATGCTACCGATTGGCTATAGTCTTTCAGGGCAAACCGCACCCGCGCCATATCGTTACAATTGTAGGCATAAGACCACTCGCCTGTTTTTTGGAGCAGTTTAGTAATGGAATCCCCTTTTTCAAAATACGACAAGGCTGTCTGGTAGTCTTTTTTCCATAAATAGGTATCCCCGATTTGGGAATAAGTACCTACTAATCCATCGGGCCTGTTCGGGTAGTATTTTTGTTTCAGTGCAATTATTTTATTAAAATAAATAAGGGCATCTTCATAGCGGTGAAGGTGCTTGCAGCACATTCCCAGGGTGTAATAACTCCTGATAATATCAATGTGGGCAGGCGGCAGAACAGGTTGCTGAATGGCTAATGCTTTTTCGGTCAGCGCTATGGCTTTTTCATATTCCCCGAAGTACATCCATCCCCTGCCTAAATTACTTTGCTCTTCCGCAACAACGAGACTTTCGGGGCCAAATACAACGGTATTGATACTGATTGACTTTTCAAAATACGGAATGGCTTCTTTTTGCGATCCTATGGTAAAGATAATTTCCCCGATTTGAAGACATGAGGCGGCTATTTGCCGATCATTTTCCGGCAGGAGGCGCTTCCGCAATAAAAGACATTGCTGGTGCGCATCGAGTGCTTCCTTCATTCTTTCGGCTATTTGGAAAGCAACACCTATTTCAAACCATGCGTTGGCCATCGGTACAGCGCCATCGGGATAAAATGCCGACCAGATGCCGATGGCCTCCCGCAGCAGGGTAACTGCCGCTGCTGTTTTGCCTTGCCGGCCCAATGATTTGCCCGCTTGATAAGCCGCTTCCGCCGTTCGTTCATTATTCCCGGCCGTCCGAAAAATATCACAGGCCTGCTGCGCCGGTGCTTCGGCTATTTTATAGCGTGCGGAGTCATTCAACAGGGTGGCCTCCTGCAACAGCAGCTGTGTTGTAACAGTATCATTGGGAGCAGTTTGTGCGGCGGCGGGAGCGGCTGAAAATGAATAAATGCAAAGCATCAGCCCAAAAAGGCGTAGTGGGACAATAGCGACCATAAGGTAACGTGTTTGTATCCAGCCTGCGTAGTCAACTGCAGGTTGGTATGTGTTTTGTTTATCGCAAGGTACACACAAAACTGAAATTTGCGTTGCTGGTGGGGGGGAGGAATATGGATTTTTATGGATTGGATACGAGACTTGTTGCGGTGGGAGCGTCCGAGCCATGAAATTAGGAATTTTCTTGTTTGTTCGACTCAATAAGACTGAATGACCCTTGTGATAAACTGTCTGCGGAAAGCCCTGAAGCCTCCTGCGACCAACCTTTTAATTCCCGCTCTCTGCGAAAATTTTGATCGACATACACATACGGTTTTATGTTTATTAATAATATTTATAAAATTATTAATAATTTTTTTTATAAATTTATTTGCAAAAGCAAGTCATTTTCCCTACATTTATAAAATAATTTAATTAAACACCGTAATTTTTTACTGGAAAAACAGATTCATACGCAACTTTTTACATTATCATGAAAATCATACGAATCAATTTTTTACTGCTTATCGGGTTGTTATCTCTTGGTGCATGCCATAAACAAGATGACCCGACAGTCATTAACCTCACCGTGGTGGATTATTTTACGGGGCAGCCCTTGGACAGCGTTGTTTATTTATTAGCTGCCAGATATCGCTATAATAGTAAAGTACATGAAGAAGGTGATCTCAAATGGACCAGAGGAGGAACAACAGACGCAACTGGTATTATTCAATATACATTTAAAAGTGACGAAGATGGCGAATTTGGCTCATTAAAGAAAAAAGGGTATATTATAAAAACGTATATCAGCCATTTAAATAATGAAAATAGTGTTACGCAAAGTGTATACAATGAGTTTAAAGTGACAATGCGTCCTTTCGATGCATACTTGAAAGTCAACTTGCATAACACCCAGATCAACACCGATTCTCTTTTTTTGATAATAAGAAGTGCTACCTTACAAAATGAAGAGCAATTTTACACGTATGGTCATCATTTGGGCTTCCCGTTTGTTGTTTCGCCCAACAATGATCTTTCTTTTTATATTCCTACAGTAGCCAATGAACCATTAACTATATACTGGTCATGGGATAAAATGGACAGAATTAAACCGGCACCACTTTGCGATCAATTGAGTATTCCCAAAGGCGATACGCTGATATATTCCATATCAAACTAACTATAGAGTCGGATTTGTCGATTTTTATATCGAATTTAAGAGGATAAGTGTTAAGGTTTGGCATTTTGTTCCGAAATAAATACCGTCTCACTTCGATTTGACATGATTGTATTTTCTACTATTAGATATCACATTTCCCTATTACTTCTTTTTCCCGTCTTCACATTTGAACTTTCTGCTCAGTCCAAAGGTGATCAGATTTGGATGCTTGGCTCTTATGGTGGCACATTGGATTGGTACCGGGGATTAATGTATTTTGATTTCAGCACTAATACTCCAATCGCAACTGAGATCGAATCAATAAGCTTAACATTAAGATGGAGCAGGGCAAATTTCTGCGACAGCACTGGAAAAATCCTGTTTTACACCAATGGTTGTCAGGTGCAAAACAAAATGCACCAGTTAATGGAAAACGGCGATGAAATTAATATCGGCGGCTGGGGTTATGATGACTGGTGCGGAACAGATGCTTATGTTGTCCCGCAAAGTGCGCTTATTCTGCCAGTGCCGCTACAAGCTGGCCAATTCATTTTATTGCATTACTTTGTTGATCTGCTGCCGGGTGCCCTTCTGGTCATAACCGAATTACGCACCTCTATGATTGATATGCTCCTGAATGGCCGACGTTTTGGTTCCTGTAAATGAATAAGTTAGATGGTGTTGGTATAAATTTTTTTACAAAAATTTATACCAACACCATCTAACTTATTCATTCCCGTGCAACACTTACACATTACTCCGCCGAATCTTCACAAAATTCACAATCCATTGAAACGCAATAAAACCAATCAGGAAAATCGAAGTAAAGCCATTCACTAATTCGCCGGTGGCAAAAGAAGTAAGCACAGCTAATCCTCCGATGACCGCCATAGCACCAGCGTAAATCGTCAGGGAATTGTATTTGGCCGGTGTAAACATCGCACTGAACGGCACCATCATCGCAAAACCATATCCGGCCAATGCCAGCCAGGGCGCTGCGCCAGTGAACAAATACCCGGCCAGTCCGGCTACGAAAAGCAGCAGGCTGATACCCACGAAATTGGAACTTTGGATCTCTTTTTGATCCAACAGGTGTTTGCCAAATGGATTTAACCGCAAAAACAGGTTACTCAATGGCGTAATGACCCAGGTCGAAAAGGCTATAAGTGCCAGCACGACAATCACTGGCGTGAGGAAGGGTTGGAGCGTTGGGTTCCTTTCGGCCACGGAACTGAGCAGCCGGGTACCAAAGTACAGACCGAGGATCACGCCCCACTGGTATTTGGCGGTCAGGTTGCTGATCCAGAACACGTATTTCAGAAAAACGCGGTAAAACCAGTAGCGCGCCTTTAATGCTTCCATCATCCCTGCCTGTGCATACCGGAAATTGGGATCGTTGCGCAGGGCTTCCCTGAAATGTGATAGTGCCTTATTGTGGTCGCCTTTTTCGAGCAGGCCCCAGCCGTAGTTGCTGTGGGTATACGCATTGTTGGGGTCTTCAGCGAGGGCTCCTTCGATGGTTCTGAAGGCATCGTCCTTGCGGTCGAGTTTGAGCAGGGCTGTGCTTCGGGCATTCAATGCCAGCACATTTTCTGGATCGAGTTCCAGGGCTTTATCTGCTAAGCGCAAGCCCTCGTCAAACTGCTTGCGCTCTAATTTGATAGACGCGAGCAGCGAAAAATAAGCGGCATCCTGTGGATCGAGCACGATAGCATGCTGGAGCAAACGCTCTGCTTCGTCGTACCGCTCCAACTGGTACACAATCCTGGCTTTGATATAATACAGCACGCTTTCATCGGGAGCCAAACCAATCGCACTGTTGATAAGATCTTCTGCCTCCCGGCGCTGGTCCAGGTGCAATTTAACCTCGCTGAGCATGGCCAATACGTGAATATTCGTCGGGTCTTGTCGCAGGATATCACCCAGCAACTGACTCGCTTCGTCGTATTTTTTTTGTTGCAGTAATATCTGGGCACGGACGATGAGTTGGTCGGTCATTTTATTTTTTGATTTTCATATAGGTTAAAATATCGTCGTAAAGACCCGAGTCATTGGCGTACAAAGCGAAGTTTTTGGCAGTGGAAAACCACTCTAATGTACTGGCTTTGTGCTTCTTGCAGGCATTCAGGAGATCTTTAGTGGTGATCGGGTGTGGCACACCATCAGTAAATGCGGCTTCGAGTTTTTCCTCGATGGCAATGTCGATGACCGCTTCGATATCTGCGCCGGAATAGCTCTGTGTTTTTTGGGCCAGACCAGCGTAATCAATAGCATCGGTTGGCTTGCCGTTCAGTTTGAGTTTGAAAATAGACTCGCGGGCGACATCGTCGGGTGGCGGAATAAAGAGAATCCGGTCGAACCTTCCCGGGCGGCGGAATGCAGCATCGAGGTGCCACGGGGTGTTGGTGGCACCCATGATGAGTATCCCCTCGTTGTCGTTGTCAATACCGTCGAGTTCCTGTAAAAACTGGTTGATCAGGTGTCGGCCACTGGATTGTTTCATGTCGCTGCGACTGGCACCCAAAGCGTCTATCTCATCAAAGAACAGCACACAAGGGGCATTTTCGCGGGCCAGTTCAAAAATATTGTGGAGGTTTTTTTCGCTGTTGCCCACCCACATATCGAGGATATCGCTGAGGCCCACACTGATAAAACGTGCGTTTACCTGTCCGGCAGTTGCCCGTGCGAGGTATGTTTTTCCACAGCCCGGAGGACCGTATAGAAGGATACCGCCGCCCATTTTTTTGCCGTAGGCTTTATACAGTTCCGGGTGTTGCAGCGGCTTAATGATTTTCAGTTCAATTTCCTTTTTCACCTGTTCCATACCGCCCACATCCGCAAACGTGATGTCGGGTTTCTGGATAAATGGCGAATCTTCGTCCTCCTCGTCATCATCTAAATCAAAATCAGACGAAGAGATTGAATTGACCCGTAATTGGCCGTCTAATTCATCATCCTGGAAACCCGGGTTGAGTGCCAATGCTTTTTTATAAACATCGATGGCGCGGGAGAGAGCATTCTCTTTCAGCAGCGCACGTGCGTGCAGGAGGAGGGTTTCGAAATCAGGCTGCGCAATCGATTCGAGGATAACATTGCACTTGGAATACTCTTTTTGAAGGAAATATACATGCGCAAGGCCTGTTTTGACTTTTTCGCTGCTGGTGAGCGCGAGTAATTCTCTATACTCCTGTTCGGCTTCTTCAAGGCGATTGGCCTTCAGCAGCATTTCCGCAAGGTGTTGTTTCAGCGGGATATTGCCTGGCGAAAATTGCAGTGCTTCCCGGAGGTTATTAATGGTATTGTCGTCCATTGTAAATGTACAGATTATTTTCTGTGATTATTCAGGGGCGAAGTTAGTTACGTTCCATCACTTCCGCATCATCAGCCAGTAATACAAGGGCACACCCAGCAGCACAATCCCCAATCCCGGCCAGGAATACAGCGGCTTGTAAATCAATAATACAATACAGATAAACAGCGCCACGGCAATATAAATGACCGGCAACACCGGATATCCAAACGCCCGGTAAGGCCGGGGCGCATCGGGCTGGCGGCGGCGAAGAATGAAAATACCGGCTATCGTAAGGATATAAAAAATGAGTACGGTGAAAATGACATAATCCAGCAGATCGCCGTAACGCCCGGTAAGGCACAGTGCCGATGCCCAAATACATTGTGCCCAAAGGGCATAGCCGGGCACATTATTTTTGTTGAGTTCGGCGGCTTTTTTGAAAAAAAGACCGTCTTTCGCCATAGTATAATATACCCGCGCGCCTGAAAGAATCAGGCCATTATTGCAACCAAAAGTAGAGACCATCAGCATAATGGCAATCGCAGAAACACTGGCTTGTCCGAGAAAAGCTACTGCTGCGGCAATACCCACGCGGTCATTTTCTGCGAAGGCGATTTGTTCGGGGGTGAGCACTGCGGTATACATCAGGTTGGCCAACAGGTAAATCACCGTTACCGTTAAAGTGCCCAGAAAAAGGCTCAGGCCAATATTGCGCTGTGGATTGCGCATTTCGCCAGCCACAAAAGTGACACTGTTCCAGGCGTCCATAGAAAAGATACTGCCCACAGAAGCGACGGCAATGGCCACGGCGATATTGCCCCAGCCCGATCCTTGTGTAAAGACAGCCACACCATTCTGCTGCGTCCATTCGCCAAACTGCCAGCCCTGATGGCCCCAGTTGGCCAACCAGATTTCCGGTTTGAAACCAATAGTAAGTCCCAACAGCACCAAGGCGGCCAACGCAGCGATTTTAGCAAAAGTGAAAATCAATTGAATCCAACGACCGTTTTGAATGCCCCGTGAATTGATATAGGTAAGCGCCACCACCATTACAATCGACAGCAATTGTGCTGCGCTGATTTTAAAATTACCCCATTCGATCAGGTAATTCTTTTCACTCATTGCCGGAATAAGAAATGCTGCGAATTTAGCAAAAGCCACCCCTACCGCAGCAATAGTGCCCGTTTGAATCACTGCAAAAAATGCCCAACCATACAAAAAGCCAGTCAACGGGCCATACGCTTCACGCAGGTACACGTATTGTCCGCCCGCTTGTGGGTACATCCCTGCGAGTTCACCGTAACTCACTGCGGCTATCAAGGTAAGTGCACCGGTAACCGCCCACACCGCGAGCAGCAGTCCGGGCGACCCGACATGGCGCATAATATCAGCACTAACGATAAAAATGCCACTGCCGATCATGGAGCCGATCACGAGAACGGCACCATCGGTGAGGCCTAAGGATTGGCGAAATTGGGCGGTTGGGGGAGTTGTTGGTTGGTCCGTCATGACGATGATGTAATTTCCTGTTATTTTCTACAGGGCGAATGTAGAGGTGTTTTTTAAAAAAACAAATATTTAATCGTTATTGGGCTGTATTTTTGCACACCCGAAGCGGCTGATTGCCGGTTTTATACGTTGGGTAATTTATGATTCTACGCGCAGATAATATTGTAAAAGTATACGGCAAACGCACGGTGGTGCAGGGCGTCTCTTTTGACGTCAGCCAGGGAGAAATTGTGGGGCTGCTGGGGCCAAACGGTGCCGGAAAAACGACCTCCTTTTACATGACGGTTGGATTTATCCAACCCACCAGCGGTAATGTATACCTTGATAATGAGGAAATTACGAACCTACCCATGTACAAACGCGCCCAAAAAGGGCTCGGCTACCTACCACAGGAGGCATCTGTATTCCGCAAACTTTCTGTGGAAGATAATATCAAGGCGGTACTCGAAATGACCCATCTGGGCAAGGCCGATCAGGCGCAGCAACTGGAAAGTCTGATTGATGAATTCAACCTGCACAAGGTGCGCAAAAGTAACGGCGATACGCTTTCCGGTGGGGAGCGCCGCCGCACCGAAATTGCCCGTGCATTGGCTACCGATCCGAAATTTATCCTGCTGGATGAACCCTTTGCCGGTATCGACCCTATTGCAGTGGAAGATATTCAGTCCATTGTGGCTAAACTCAAAATAAGAAATATCGGTATCCTGATTACCGACCACAATGTGCGCGAAACATTGAGTATTACCGACCGGGCTTACCTCATGTTCGAAGGGAAAATTCTGAAGGCCGGCACCGCAGAGGAACTGGCCGCCGACGAAATGGTGCGCAAGGTTTACCTGGGTAAGAATTTTGAATTAAAACCAAGGGTGATTGAGCAGAAATAATCAGAAGAATAAAATCCCCTTGGCACTACTTTCTTTCTGTCAGAAATAATCTATCGTTAATTTACGATTAACTTATCCCGATTTTCTTTCTCGCTTCAATATTTATCGTAATTTTGCGATGAATTTCTTATTGGCGTATCTCATTCGCCGGGAGTTTGCGTTTATCGGTGATATGCGCTAATATTTCTTTTATATGAACCGACTTTTAATCGCCTTACCTATTTTGCTGGGATTGTCCATCCACCTGAATGCACAAACGCTTTTCGGGCAGATCACCGACGCACAAAATATACCATTGCCCGGTACCATGGTCGCCTGGACAGGCACAGTTATCGGAGCAGTAACTGATCAAAATGGCGAATTTGGGATTCCTGCACCACCTGATTCTTTCCCAATGCCCCTGCGTTTGGCCGCCATTTTTGGCGAGGTGCGGGATACGTTTTTTATTGATGATTTCACCAGTTACTGGACGCTGTCTTTACCCGCTAATGTGACGTTAAAAGAAGTGACCATTCGGGACGAAGCCAGTGGCGCATTTGTTTCCGTACTGCAACCCATCAAAACGGAAATTATCAACCGGTCCGAAATGCGCAAAGCCGCCTGTTGCGATCTGGCAGGCTGTTTCGAAACCCAAAGTACAGTACAACCCACTACCACTAATATCCTTACTAATGCCAGAGAATTGCGCATCCTGGGGCTCAGCGGCGTCTATAATCAAGTATTGGTAGATGGGCTTCCCACGATTCAGGGCTTGACATATACCTATGGAACAGGCACCATTCCCGGTAGTATGCTCGAAAATATCTGGGTGGTGAAAGGCGCTAACAGTGTATTGCAGGGTTACGAAGGAATGGTGGGGCAAATTACGGTATTTCCCAGGGAAGGCGGCACTGCTGAACCATTTACTGCCGATGTTCTGGTGAATAGTTTTGGTGAAAAACACCTGAATACGGCCTTCGCAACCCATAAAAAGCGCTGGACTAATTATCTCGCGCTGCACACCTCGCAGCCAGGTGCCAAATGGGACCGCGATGAGGATACTTTTCTCGATTTACCACTCCTAACCCGGTATTCTTTTTACAACAAATGGCGGTATCGCAAGGAAAATGAAAATGGCTTAAGCGCCTTTATCGGTACCCGCTTTATTGACGAAAAACGCATCGGCGGACAGGAAAATTTTAATATTAAAACGGATGAAGGCACAACAAATGCTTACGGACAAACTGTACGTTTCCAGCAGCCTGAACTGTTCACCAAAACCGGCTACCGGTTCAATACCAACCGAAAAATTTCCTTATTGGCATCCTTCGTTGCCCAGCGCCAACATTCCTGGTTGGGCTTAACCAAGTATGTGGCAAACCAACGCCATGCTTATGCCAATCTGCAATACGAACTTTTTTGGGGTAAAACCAAACAGCACGAATTAAAAACGGGACTTAGCTACCGGCATTTTGTACTACAGGAGCAAGTTAGTTTTTCGGCTGCAGACACGCTGGGGCGTACATTTGCCGGCGCATATCGGCGCGAGGAAAATATCCCCGGCGTATTTGCTGAAAATACCTTCCACTTTGGTAATGACCGGTGGATCTGGGTGGCAGGTATCCGGTCCGACCGGCATAATGCTTTTGGTTGGCATATCACACCGCGTACAATGTTGCGATTCAATCCAACACCCAACCTCGACCTGCGCGCAAGTGTGGGGACTGGTTGGCGTACCGTGAATCTCTTTCCCGAAAATATGGCGCTGTTAGTGGGTAGCCGGGACATTATTTTTGCGGAAGCGCTGCGACCCGAGCGCGCCTGGAACGCTGGATTTAATCTTATTCGCCGTTTTTCTATCGAAAAAATGCGCTTGACAGCCACTGCCGACTTGTACCATACGCGCTTCCAAAACCAATTTTTCCCTGATTACGATACCAACCCAACCAAGGCAATTATTGCTAATTTCACAGGGATGTCGGTGAGTAATGGATTTCAGATGGAGATGGCAGCGGCCTGGAGCCGCCGGTTGGAGTTGCGGACGGCATATAATTTCCTCGACGTATACCGCCGGCAGAATGACCAAAAAGTACTGCTACCCTTCAATCCACGCCACAAAATGCTGGCAGTCGCCACCGTACGGACGCCCGGTGAACGCTGGCAATTTGATGTCAACGTACACTGGTATGGTAAGCAACGATTGCCAGATACCCGCCTGAATCCGGAAAACCTTCGCAGGCCAGATTACTCGAAGCCATATTCCACAGCTAGTTTGCAGATACGGCATACCCTGCGGCGCATTGAATTTTTTATGGGTTGTGAAAACATTTTTAACTTTAGGCAGTCACGCCCTATTTTGGGATGGGAGCAGCCGTTTTCCCGTGGATTTGATCCTTCGTTTGCGTGGGGACCCACCCGGGGACGCGAATTTTATGCAGGTTGTAATGTTAAACTGGAAAAAAAACAGGCCGCACATTAAAAAGTCGATGGTCTGGTGAATTTTATATCTTTTAGTGCCCAAAACTTTATTTTAAAATATGAGTACAATTAATGTAAGCGTTCCTAAACGGCTGGGTTTTCTTGACCGTTACCTCACTTTGTGGATTTTTGCGGCTATGTTTCTGGGAGTGGGACTTGGTTATTTTGTGCCAGGAACATCTGAGTTCATTAATCAGTTTCAGGTGGGTACCACGAATATCCCGATCGCCATTGGACTAATCCTCATGATGTACCCACCTTTGGCAAAGGTGAAGTATGAGGAATTGCCAAAAGTATTTAAAAACAAACGAATTCTCGGGCTTTCCCTTGTACAAAACTGGCTGATTGGGCCCGTATTGATGTTTGTCCTTGCCGTTGTTTTTTTGCAGGACAAGCCTGAATATATGGTCGGTTTGATCATGATTGGGATTGCCCGTTGTATTGCGATGGTCATCGTATGGAACGACCTGGCAAAAGGTGATAACGAGTATGTAGCAGGTCTGGTTGCATTCAACAGTATATTTCAGGTGTTTTTTTACAGCGTATATGCCTGGTTTTTTGTGACCATATTGCCGCCTTTGTTTGGGATCAAAGGAGTAGAAGTCAACATCAGTATCAGGCAGATTGCGGAAAGTGTATTTATTTACTTGGGTATTCCATTCATTGCCGGGTTTATTACTCGTTACTTGTTGATTAAGCGTAAAGGTACTTCGTGGTATCAAGAGGTGTTTATTCCTAAAATCAGCCCAATTACCCTTGTTTTTTTACTTTTTACCATTGTTGTGATGTTTAGTTACAAAGGCAATTTGATTATTCAGATACCGTTGGATGTGGTGCGAATTGCCATTCCCTTGATTATTTACTTCGGTGTTATGTTTTTCAGTGCCTTTTTTTTAGCCAAACGCGTGGGTGCAGATTACGCCAAAAGTACTTCATTGGCATTTACCGCTGCCGGCAATAATTTTGAATTGGGAATAGCAGTGGCGATCGCTGTTTTTGGTATTGATTCGGGCGTTGCATTTGCTGCGGTGATTGGCCCGCTTATTGAAGTACCGGCACTGATTTTATTAGTCAATGTGGCTCTGAAACAACAAAAGAATTTTTCAAATAGCGATATTCAATAACTATGACAATTGCACTTTTTTCTGATATTCACGCCAATTTACCAGCACTTGAAGCCTTTTTTGCAGATGTGGAAAAGCGGCAACCTGACCAGATTTTTTGCCTCGGCGATTTGGTGGGGTACAATATCTGGCCTAATGAAGTCATTCAAGCGATCCGCAAACGCGGCATTCCAACCATAGCCGGTAATTACGATTTCGGAATAGGCCGCGCAGGAGATGACTGTGGATGTGCTTATAAAACAGATGCAGAAAAAGGCAATGGCGCTGTTTCTATTGCATTTACCAATCAAATCATACAGTCGGCGGAGCGGCAATATCTGCGGGAACTGCCCCGGCATATTCGCCTGGAGTTTGAAATGAATGATGGAGATATGTTGCACATAATGCTGGTACACGGCAGTCCGCGTAAAATCAACGAATACCTTTTTGAGGACAGAGAAGAAAAAAGCCTGACCCGCGTACTTGAGGGCGCGAATGCCGATGTGCTTTGCTTCGGTCATACCCACAAACCGTATCATCGCATCGTCGCCGGGGGAATCGCCACGGAACCGCATTTTCGGCATGCCATTAACATTGGCTCAGTGGGCAAGCCCAAAGATGGCGACCCACGCGGTGGCTATGTATTGTTACATTTAGATAATACCAGCAGCCTGAGTGCAGCAGAAAGTATTCAGGTGGAATTTGTCCGCTTTGAATATGACGTGGAAAAAGCAGCACGGGCAGTGGAAGAAAGCCCATTGCCGGATGTGTATGCAACTGCCTTGCGAATAGCGCAATAAGAAATCGGAACAGTATTGGTAGTTTGCTGCAGCAGGTGTGAAAAAATCCCAGACCTGCGCTGAATTACATCCATTTTGAAAGAAAACGGATTAATTCTGCCCTCAGATCATTAAATATTTTTTCAAATATTTCTATCCTTTCCCGGTGATTCTCGTGATCCGGGAGTTTTTCATGATCAATGGCTGTTGGATTATTTATCACAGCACCTTCAAGAAATAATTCGTGGCTTTTAATATCGTGAGTGATGATATCAATTTGCTCTTTTTGAATAATTACCTGATTTTGGAAATGCTCCACCAATGCCAATATCTCCTGTGCAGTATTTTTTTGGGCAATCTCGGTAATCCGATTGGCCATTATCGAAAGTTCATCTTTATAGAATAAAAGCTTGTTTAACCAGATTTTGTGCTCTTCGTGCAATTGATAAATTGTTTGTTTGTTTTCCATCCTATTAATTTTTTTAAAATATAATTTAATCTATTAGAATATGTTCCGGAACAATTCCGTACCCTTGGCAACATGCCCGGAATTTTAAATTTTAAAACCTGCAGAAAAAACGCGCACGCCTTTACTGACATAGAAAAAAAGTAGTGTTCATAAAATAAATTAGTGCACCATTACTTTCCTGATAATTAATTGTCACTTCCAGGATGAAACGTCGTTTTCGGCCTGTTGCCCAGAATACAAAAGCACATAAACACGTTGAATACTTTCGGAATTGCCGCTCATCAAATAGTGTATAAATTTAATATGCAAAGTGTTGCGCGGTGGGAGACCATCCGACCAAAATCAATCTTTTTCACGTATTTTTCGGCTATCTTTTCATCATAGCGGCGCTATTAATTAGAAAATAGGCCTTCATCAGGTAAAAAATTCTAATTTCATTACTGGACTGCTCCCACTGCAACAACTCTCGTTAAATTTAACGTTGCCGGACAAAAATAGGAGCATTAGCGCAGGGAAAATGCGATGAAGATCATTCCTGACGATGATATTGAGCGCCAGACAAACCGGTCAATTAAAAAGGATTAATGACTTGTTGGTAGAAGCACTTACTGACTCATGTTTTTAATGATTTACGGTAACTTTACAGCTTGAACATTGAATTGATATACCGGCAGCGGCAGCAAAAAACTATTTATCCACTTTGAAAGAGGAATCTGCCTGCACATTCCTTATCCAGGGAATAACTTAATGCTATCTTAATACGTATTTTACGTCAAATCCTTATTGTCTGGTAGTACTTTTACGGGGCAAATACTGTAACTATGAAAGAAAATGGCTCGCCAAAAAAAATCCTGATTGTTGATGACGAACCGGACATCATTGAATTCCTCCGGTATAACCTTCGTAAAGAA